>CALGAS010000289.1 GCA_937959175.1 uncultured bacterium
GTTCCCGAGCCTCGGCCTCCGCTGCGGCCGCCGCCCGCACCGAGATCCGCTGATCGATGAACATCATTCGCGCCCCCAGAAGCCAGGCGACCAGGATGGCCCACGACCAGCCGCCGATACCCAGCGGGGCGAAGGCGGGGAGCTGTCCGGCCGAGAGCACCGCCAGGGCCGCCAGGCCTGTCAGGGCGATCGAGAGCGTGGCGGAGAGGGCGTGGCTGGCCGCCTCGCGGGAGAGCATCCGGTGGCCCGATCGCTGGGCCAGATCGACGCCCGCCAAGACGAGCAGATTCATCAGGCTGCTGCCGAGCAGATCCCCGGCGGCCAGGTCGGCCATCCCGGCGCGGACCGCCGCCACGTCGACCGACAGCTCCGGCAGGCTCGTCGCCCCGGCCAGCAGGATGCTGCCCACCAGCAACCGTCCAAGCCCGGTGACGGCCGCGATCCGGTCAGCCGATCGCGCCAGGATCGTACCCGCCGTCGCCACGACTGCCGCCAGGCCGAAGAACGTCGCAACGAGCGTGACCATCGTCTCCTCAGCCGAGCCGGCGGCGCAGCTCGACGAGTGAATCGGCCTCCGCCCGGACGCCCCGGCGGCTCATCGGCTTGGCCAAGATCATGCCCACGATGAAGCCGCCGACATGGGCCGAGTAGGCGACCCCACCGCCGCCGCCACCGCTGGCATCGAAGAAGCCGCTGATCACCTGAAACAAAAACCAGATCCCGACCGCGACGTAGCCAGGCACGTCGATCAGGATCCGGAGGGCGATCACGCTCACCCTCCGGTTGGGGTGGAGTACGAGATAGGCCCCCAACACGCCCGAGATCGCCCCGCTGGCCCCCAGGCTCGGCACCTCGGCTCCCTCGCCAAAGGCATTGAAGAAGACGTAAATCAGTGAGGCCAGCACCCCGCAGGCGAGATAGAAGAGGATGTAACTGACATGTCCCATGTCGTCCTCGACGTTGTCACCGAAGATCCAGAGAAACCACATATTGCCCAGCAGGTGCATCACGCTGCCGTGCATGAAGATCGCCGTCAGCAGGGTCAGCCAGACCGGCACCGGGGTCGGCTCGAGGCCGGGCACTGTGATCCGCTGGGGCCCGCGGGGTGTCTGGTAGACCCGCTCCTCGGTCGGCGTGACGATGTCCTTGCCGGAGATGATCTCCGCCGGCACCTGGACGTAGGCCATCGTGAACTTTTCGTTGGCCCCCATCCCCTGCAGCACGACGAACACGAACACGTTCGCCGCGATCAGGGCGATCGTCACGTAGGGAAACGTGAGCCGATCCGAGTTGTCATCGCCGATCGGAAAGACCATCGCTGCACCGTCGGGGCCGGGAATGCACGCGGCCCGGAAACGGGTCGCGATCGCAAGGATAGCGGCGCAGGGGATGGCAGGCGAACGCCGCCGGCCCGACCAGCCTCAGCGGCCGAACCGGTGCACCATCCGATGCCGGTAGGTCTGGCCTGGATCGAGCCGCACGCTCGGCCAGTCGGGATGGTGGATCGAGTCAGGAAACTTCTGCGTCTCCAGACAGATTGCGGCGTTGGGGCCGTAGACCGCCCCGTCCTTGCCGGTCAGCGTGCCGTCAAGGAAGTTGCCCATGTAAACCTGGATGCTCGGCTGGTCGGTAAGGACCTCGAGGGTCCGGCCACTGGCGGGATCGCGAAGCAGGGCCGCCCGGCGGAGTTCGCCGTCGGGCTGCCAGCCCCGCAGGACATACGCATGGTCGACGCCCCGGGGAGCTCCCGGGGGCGGATTCGGTGGCAGCGTTTCGATCGCCGCCCGGCAGCGGGCCAGCGGCTGCCGCTCCGGGCGGAAGTCGAAGCTCGTGCCGGCCACCGGCGCGAATGCCCCGGTCGGAATGCTGCCGGCGTCGACCGGCAGGTAGCGATCGGCGTCGACCGCCAACTCGTGATCCTTGATCGTGCCCGATCCCTGGCCGGCGAGGTTCCAGTAGGAGTGGTGGACCATGTTGACGATCGTGGTGGCGTCGGTCGTCGCTGACATGTCGACGATCAGCGAGCCCTCGGCCGTGAGCGTGTAGACCACCCTGGCAACCAGCCGGCCCGGATAGCCCTCGTCGCCATCCGGCGAGACCAGTTCGAGCTCGACCGCGGGGCCCATAGAGGTCGAGCGGGGAGTCGCCTTCCAGAGCTGCTTGTCGAAGCCGACCAGGCCACCGTGGAGGTGATTGGCCCCGTTGTTGGTAGCCAGCCGGTAGGTTGTGCCGTCCAGTTCAAACCGGCCGCCGGCGATCCGATTGGCACAGCGGCCACAGATCGCGCCGAAGTAGGGATGACCGGCCAGGTAGCCCTCGAGCGTGTCGAAGCCGAGGACGACATCGACCGGCTCCCCCTCGGGATCATCGGCGTCCGGCGGCACGAGGAAGCTCGTCAGGATCGCACCGTAATCGGTGACGGTCGCCTGCCAGCCTCCGGGCACCGAGAGCGTGTAGAGCGAGGCCTCCCGGCCATCGGGCAGCGTGCCGAAGGGACGGGATACGGGAACGGCGGAATCGGCGGCAGCCTTGACGGGCATGGGACTCTCCTCACCTGGGACAACGCCCGCGGCAGCGACGGTCACCATCGCCAGAACCCCGAGCACACACGCCGGCATCGACAGGCACGCGGTGCGGTTCATCCGACCCTCCTCAGCACGGGATGCGAACGCTGGGGAGCATACCGGCAATCGGTCACCGGCAACATCGGCTGGTCGACGCTCGGCGGCCGGCGTCAGGCCGCCTGCTGCATCTTCGCGGAGCCGCGGCTCTTCGATGGCGGGGCCGAGGCGGCCTCCTCTTCCTTCAGCGCGATCCAGCCGTCGACGCTCCAGGGACCGCCGCCGAAGGCCATCAGGGCCAGAAGCCCGCCGGCGATGGCGAGATTCTTCATGAACTGAATCGTCTGCAGCTGCCGGACAGCCGGATCAGCAAAGGTCCAGAAGTCGTGAAAGTAGTAGGTGGCCGCCACGAGGTACGCGAGCAGAAAGCCGGCCCCGACGCGGGTCCATGAGCCGGCCACCACTGACAGCCCGCCGATCAGCAAGAGGCCGATCGCCCCGAACAGGGCAAACTTCGGGCTCGGCACGCCCTCGGAGGCCATGTATTCGGCAGTCTGCTGAAACTGCGGAATCCCGTTGCCGATGGCACTGGCCACGAAGATGAAGGCCAGGCTCAGTCGCGCCAGCAGCGACGTGAATCCGCGTACGCCCGTCGTGAACTGATCCATGAATAGGTGCTCCGCCTCCGCGGGCCGCGGCGACCTGCCACGGGAGCGAGATAGTGGCGAAGCCACGATGCCGCGGCAAGCCCGGTATTCCCCGCAAAAACCGCCTCCACGTCACGGGCCCACCCCTCGCGAACCCCTATTC
>CALGAS010000290.1 GCA_937959175.1 uncultured bacterium
GGGTTGGAAAAGGGTACAGGCACCTCGCTTCGCTCGGAGCCAGTCCCCTTTTCCCTCGGAGCCAGTCCCCTTTTTCCCCCGGAGCCAGTCCCCTTTTCGCTCGGAGCCCGTTCCCCTTTTCAGTAGAAGCCCCCCGCCGCCCCCGGTGGCCGCTTTCGGGCGGAACCCGCTACAGTAGGAGGTCCCTCCTGGAGGCCACCCCCGCCTTGCCTATCCTCCTGGCCGAGAAGCTCGAAAAGACCTTTACCGCCGGCACCGCGACCGGGGTGACGGCCGTTCGCGACGTCGATCTGGCCGTCTCGGAAGGGGAGTTTCTCGCGATCACCGGCACCTCGGGGTCGGGCAAGAGCACGCTCCTCCACATGCTCGGCGGAATCACGCGGCCCTCGGCCGGCCGCGTCCTCCTCGAGGGCACCGACCTGGCCAGCCTGGACGATGACGCCCTCGCCGAGATTCGCCGCCGTCGGATCGGGTTCGTCTTCCAGCGATACAACCTTCTCCCAGAGCTGACCCTCTCGGAAAACGTCGCCCTGCCGCTGGTGCTCGACGGTGCCGCCCAGGCCCGCTGCGAGGCGGCCGCCCGCGAGGCGCTCGAGGCAGTCGGGATGGGCCACCGGATTCACCACCGGCCCGACGCCCTCTCCGGCGGCGAGCAGCAGCGGGGGGCGATCGCCCGGGCCCTGGTCACCGAGCCGGCGATCGTCCTGGCCGACGAGCCGACCGGGGCGCTCGACTCAGCCAACTCCGCGAACGTCCTCGAACTTCTCCAGCGGCTCGTTCGCGAACGCGGCCAGACGGTGATCATGGTCACCCACGACACCTCGATCGCCGAGGCGGCCGGCCGAATCGTCCGGATGCGGGACGGCCGGATCTCCGAGGTGATTGAGAACCACGCCGCCGCCTCGGCCGGGGCCGCGTCGTCATGAGGCTCGGCCGGCTGCTGGTGCGGCAGTGGCGAAACCGGCCCGGGCGGGCCCTCGCCACCGCCGCGAGCGTCGCGGTGGCCGTCGCGGCGGTCGTGGCGACCTGGGTGTCGGCCGGGGCCTCGCGGAGCGGCTACAGCCGGCTGGCCGAGGTGATCGACGGCGTGCCGACGGTTGACGTGGCCGCCCGCGGTGGCGGACGGTTCCTGATCACCGACCTCCCCGATCTGACCGACGTGGCGGGGGTCCGGGCGGTCGTGCCGCTCTTCTACCGGCCGACGCTCCTGCGGGTCGACGAGAAGCGGGTCCGGGAGATCGCCGTCGGCGTCGATGCCCCGGCCCTGGTGAGCCTCGGCCTCCTCGAACTGGAGGCGGGAGAACCCTGCCGGGCGGAAGACGAGCTGCTTCTCGACGCCGCCCTCGCTCGCAGCCTCGGCCTCGACGTCGGCGACGAGCTGCTCTTCTTTGCCCGTCGGCGAATCAGCCGGATGAAGGTGACGGGGCTTGTGACGACCACCTCGATGGGCTGGTTTGCCGAGGGGGCGGGGGTGATCGTCGACATCGGCGTGCTCGGGCAGATGTCGCGGGCGACCGGCTTCGTCGATCGCGTCCGGATCGCGACCGAGTCCGACGCCAGCCGGTCGGCCGTCCGCAGCGGGATCGCCGAGCGGCTCCCCGCCGACCTGATGGCCGAGATCCCCGCCGGCCGGGCGAGCATGGCCGAAGACGTGCTCCACGCTGCCGACCTGGGGCTCGACTTCGTGACCGGGCTGACGGTGGCGATGGCCTTCTTCATCGTCGGCAACGCGATGCTGATGAATGTCACCGAGCGACGGCGAGGGTTCTCGCTGCTGCGGCTTCTGGGGGCAACGGCCCGGCAGGTGCGACGGATGGTGACCGTCGAAGCGGCGATCCTCGGGCTCGTCGGCGGGCTCGTTGGGGCGGCAGCCGGGCTGGCAGCGGCCGGCCCGATCTCCTCCGGCATCGCCAAGGCTCTCCAGGCGCCAGACATTGGCTTTGCCGTCGCCCCCTGGATCGTGCCGGCCGCGGTCCTGCTCGGCTGCGGGATCGCGGCAGCGGCCGCCTGGTGGCCAGCCCGCGAGACCGGCCGGATCGATCTGCTCGAGGGATTGGCGGCCGCCCCGGCCCCACCGCCGCGAGGCATCTCCTGGCGGTTCATCGCGGCGGTCCTCGTCCTGGCATCCCTCGCGGCGGTCAATCAGGCGCTGGTGATCCTCGGCGTGGTGCCGCCCCGGATGAGCATTCCCGGGGGGATCGCCCTGCTCCTCGCCTTCGTGGCGACAACGCCGCTCTTGCTGCCCCCGATCGTGCAGCTGCTGGGCCTGCTCGTGCCCAGGCGGCTGCGGATCGAGGGGACGCTGGCGATCGAGCAGATTCTCCGCCAGCCCGCCCGCACGGCCCTGACGACGGGCGTGCTCGTCGTGGCGGTCAGTAACGGAATCGGCCTGGGCCATGCGATCCGCGACAACGTCGACGACGTGCTCGGCTGGTACCGCCGGATGATGCGGGCCGACTGGGTGCTTTCCCACGCCGGAATGCTCCAGGGCGTGGCCGAGGCCCAGTCGCTCGACTCGCAGGACGTCGAGCGGGAGGTGGCCGAGCTGCCGGGAGTGGCCCGGGTGGAGGGGCTCGGGATCACGACCGGCCGCGTGGCCGGCGGCGCCTGCGTGATCGTGGCCCACGACATCCCGGCCGATCAGCCGCTGCCGCTGGAGGCGGTCGACGCGACGCCCGAGGAGGTCCGGGCGGCGCTTGACCGCGGCGAGGCGGTGGCCGGCACGGTGCTTGCCCGCCGCACCGGCATCACGGCGGGCGACGAGGTGCCGGTGGAGGTCTTCGGCCGGCAGGTCCCGGTCAAGATCGCGGCCCTCGTCGTCGACTACACCAGCGGCGGAGCCTCGCTCCACGTCCGCCGCGACGCGGCCCGGACCCTCTTCGGGATGCAGTCGGCCGACATCCTGCTGGTCACCGCCGAGCCGGGGCAGGCGGCGGGGCTCCGCGAACCGCTCGAGCGGATCGTCGCCGACCACAAGATGATCCTCCGCTCCTTCGGCGACGTGCAGCGGGTGATCGACACGATCGTCGACGGCCTGGTCGGCTCGCTCTGGGCGATCCTCGGCCTCGGCTTCGTCGTCGGCAGCCTGGGCGTCGCCAACACCGTCACGATGAACGTCCTCGAGAAGAAGCGGACCCTCGGCCTGCTGCGGGCGGTCGGAATGACCCGCGGGCAGGTGACGCGGATGGTCGTGCTCGAGAGCGTCCTGCTCGGCACGGTCGGCGGCATCATCGGGCTGGCGGCGGGGATCACGACGGCCCTCTTCATCCAGTTGGCCAGCCAGCCGCTGCTGGGCCATCCGGTCAGCGTCACCTTCCGGCCGTCGGTTGTGGCGACCAACCTGGCCGCGGCGATCGCAGTGACGGCCTTGGCGGCCTGGTTTCCGGCCCGCCGGGCCGTAAGGCTCGACCTGCTCGAGGCGATCTCGGCCGAGTAAGCCGGCGGCACGGATCCTGGCCGGCGGCGGCCCCGCAGACGCCCGGGGCTGCCCGGGCTGCCGCAATCCCGGTTCAGGGCCGGGTACACTCAGTGGCAGATTCGGGGCGACCGGGAGAAACCGGGCCACACGGCCGCGGACGTTCGTCGCCGGCCGCTCCATCGCAGATGATGAACGCATTACGCATTCCCGCCCTTTTGACGACCGCGGTTCTGACGGCACTCCTGGCGACTGCCTGGTCGGCGGCCGGCAGGGCGGAGCCCGGCTCGACGCCGATCAGCCGCCTGGCCGAGATCCGCGGCATGTCGCGGGCTGAGCTGGCCAAGAATCCTCCGGTCCACATCCGCGGCGTCGTAACCCGCTCCCGCCCCAGCTCGCTCTTCGTGCAGGACGCCTCGGCCGGCCTCTACATCAACGTAGCCCGGGCCAGAATCCGGGGTGTCATGTCGGAAGACGTACCGATCCCCAACGTGCCCCTCGGCAGCGAGGTCGAGATCGTCGGCGTTGCCGACCCGGGCGGCTACTCACCGATCGTGCTTCCCGAGACGGTCACGATCCTCGGTCCGGGCACGTTGCCCTCGCCCCCTCCCCTCGACCCCACGCGATTCTTCAGCGGTGCCGAGGATAGCCAGTTTGTCCAGTGCGAGGGGATCGTCGAGGAGGTGATCGCTCGCAAGGATTACACCGATTACTGGTGGCTCGCCGCCCGCTGGCGGTCGGAACCGTTCGTGGTCGCCGTCAGTAAGGAGGCCCTCGTCCACGATCCGGCTACGCTCGTCGATGCTGTCGTGCGGTTTCAGGGGCCGACCGCCTCGATGTCGAGCACCCGCGGGGGGTTTCTCGCGCCGGTTGTTTTCGTGGAGGAGCCCGACTGGCTGACGGTGATCAAGCCCCCGGAATCAGCCCACTTCTCGTCGCCGATCGTTCCGCTGGCAGGCTTGACGCGGTTCCGGCCGGAGGGCCACGACGGGCATCTCGTCCGCACCGAGGGAGTGGTAATTCACGTCGATCCTGAAAGGGCGATCTACCTCCAGGAAGGCCCCTGGGGCCTGCGGGTTGAGACGCGACAGACCGGCGGCCTCGCCCCTGGCGACCGGATCGAGGCGGCCGGCTTCATCTCGACCGGGTCGAACGGGCAGCCGGGGGTGACGCTGGCCCGGGCAATCGCCCGCAAGAAGGGCTCGGGGCCGCCTCCCGAGCCCTTTGCGATCCCGCCCGCGGAGGTCATCGCGGTCAACCTGGAAGCCGTCGCCCGGTCGCTGCTCGCGACCCCGGGCGACTACCAGGGTTGCCTGATCCAGTTTCCCGCCCGCCTGGTCGAGCATCGGGAGAACGAGAAAAAAGATGTACTCGTCCTCGACCACGAGGGCCGGCCGATTCTCGCCGAGGTCGCCAACGGTCCGCTGCCTGCCGGCCTCCGCCAGGCCGGCAGCGAGGTGATGGTGACCGGGATCGTCTCGCTCGACTGGGAGATCGATCCCTTGCTCTGGCCCAAGCGGCGGCCCGGCGGCGTCTCGCTACTGATCCGGTCGCCGGCCGATGTGGTGGTGACCAAGCGGCCCTCGCCCTGGACGCCCCGGCGGCTGGCCCTGCTGCTGTTGGCGACCGGATTGGCGTTGGCCATCACCGGCGGCTGGGCTTGGTCGCTGCGACGGAAGGGGGAACAGCTCGAGGGGATGGTCGCCGACCGCACCAGGCAGCTGGCCGAGGCCCACGAGCAGGAAAAGCGGTTCGAGGAGCGGCAGCGGCGGCTTCTCCAGGAGAAGCTCCACTCCAGCCTGACCGCCTCGGCGGTGGCCCACGAGATCAACCAGCCGCTCTCCCGGCTCTTGCTCACCTGTCGCCTGGAGGCCGACCGCGGAAACGGTCAGGACGGTTTCATCCAAACGGTCCTGGGCGACGCCGAGCGGGTGGTGACGACGATCGAGAAGATGAAGGTGCTGCTCCGCAACGTCGAGACCGGCCACGAGCCGACCGATCTGGCCCAGGTCGTCACCAGCAGCCTCATTCAGGTCAAGCGTCCGCTGCGGGACAATCGGATCGAGATTTCCCGGCGGGGCCCGATGCTCGACTGCCTGATCGACGGCGACGCCGTCCAGCTGCAGTTCGCCATCAGCAATCTTCTTCGCAACGCGATCGAGGCGATCCTGGCCGAGGACGGCCCGCGGCGGGAAATCGAGATCGCGATCGAGGAAGAAGACCAGCAGGTCCGGCTGATCGTGGGCGACAGCGGCCCGGGCTGGCTCGGGGGGAACCTCGACGACACGCTGCTGGCCTCGAGCAAGGAGGAGGGGACCGGAATCGGGCTGTTCGTCGTTCAGACCACGGTCGCCAACCATCGCGGCACGATCGAGGTGGGCCGCTCGCCGCTGGGGGGCGCCGAGTTTCGGATCACGCTCCCCCGCCGCAGCCCGAACGAAGAGCCGGCCCCCCAGCCCTGACCGTTCCACGCGGCTCCAGGACCGACGTGGCCGCAGGTGTCTCGTGGCCGCAGGTTTGCAACCTGCGGAATGGGCAGGCTCCAAGCCATGCCCGCGTGGACGTCGCGAGAGGAACTCTAAACGATCGGTAGAATGGGCTGGTGTTGGGTGATCACGTCAGCCCCGTTGTCGAAAAGAGAACGATGCCAGGGAAACGTTTGCAGCAGTTCGTCCAGCCCTTTGTCATCGCCGCCGCTGTCTGGCTGGCCTGCTGGAGCCCGCCGTGCCTGGCTGCTTCACCCGTGACGATCCCCGCGGAGCAGGCGGCCTTTGAGGAGGGGATCGGCAGCGAAGTGGCTCACAAGCTCGCCGTCACGGCGAAGCGATGGCGGCAAATCGCCCCGGCGGTACATCACCTGGCGACGCAGCACAAGGACGCCCTCGCGGCAATGAGCGACGCCGACCAAGTCGCAACGCTCGTCTCGCTGGCTGAGTTCATCGAGGCCAAGCGGAAGGCTGCAGCTGCGGGACCTGTCTTGGCCGAGGGGCGGATGGTGATCGGCCTGCTCGACCCGGCCGAGGGGCTCGGGCCCCGGGAGATCACCGCCATCGCGGATGCCTACGGCTGCGACTCGACGATCTACAAGAAGCAGCGGCCCGACGAAACGATTGCCGGCGTGGCCAGGGAGTTTCTCGAGGCGGTGACCGCAGCGGTCGCAGCGGGCAAGCCGACGAGCGTGATCGTGCTTGGCCACGGCCTGCCGACCGAGATTCAGAGCTACCACATCCGCTTCGAGCGGCTGGCCGAGGCGTTGCTCGACGGGGCGGCTGCCGCGGTGGAGCCCGCTGCAGCAGACGGGGGAACCGGCGAGGCCACCTCGGCAAGCGGCCCGCCGCCGCTTGACCTCTCGCACGTCGTCGTGATCTGCGACGACTGCTACAGCGCCGACTTCCACATCAATCTCCTCGACGAGCTGACCCGCCAGGCGACCCGCCGAGGCCGGGGCCTCGCCTCGCTGCCGGCCTGCATCGCCGGCACCAATCGGAGTTGCGTGGGCCATGCCGACGTCGGCGAGAAGTTCGTGCCACACTTCTGGCGGGACGTGATCGAACTCTACTTCATCCGCAAGCCGCTGCCTGCGGCGGTGACACTCGGCGACTTCTTTGAGAAGGTTGACAACATGATGTACGGCTACGGCCGGGCCCCGATCGTCGAGGGGGGCCGCGTGGCCGGCTACCGGCTGCTCGATCCGGAAATGGTGCAGGATCCGGTCGTCTTCGTGCCGCTTGACAAGGCCGACCTCGTCAGGCTCCGGGAGATTCTCAGGCTCCCCGCCGACGCCCCGCTGCCCCGCTGGCTCGACGTGGGGTGAGGCGACCGAGCGACACGCCCCGCAACGACCTGACACCGCAACCGGACCGATCCGCATTCCCCGTGGGGGCTGTGCTTGCAGCCTGCTCAATCCGTTAAACTTTGGAGTTGTCGTTCTCTCCCGCCCTCTTGCCCCCGAGGAGCTCTTCCGATGCCGCGCCTCCTGCTTGCCCTCGCCCTCGTTGCCAGTTCCCTGTCGCCCGCCTTCGCCCAGCGAGACGCCGGGGCCAAGGCCCGGGGCGACTTCTTCTTCTACGCCCGCAGCGGCTACTCCCACGTCAACGCCGCCCACGCCCACGCCAGCCACTACTACGGCTACCTCGGCAACACACCCGCGATCTCACCTCGCGTCGCCCAGCTCTCCGACAGCACGATGAGCCACCACCTCGATATGACCCAGCAGCACATCGCCGGCATGCGGGAATACTTCACGAGCACCGACGACGCCGACTCGATCGTGGTGCTCGACCAGGTCGACAAGCACCTCGCCGAGGCCCAGGCGCACCACGCGGCGGCCCAGGAGGCCGCCCGCACTGCCCCCGACAAGCCGCTGGCCGTGCAGGAGAACATCGGCAAGATGCAGGACTCGCTCGACAAGGTGATGGCCGGCCAGGAAACCCTCATCAAGAAGCACGGCATCGAAGAGCAGACGCTGCCGCCCGCTGACGACAAGTCGGCCGACTGACGATTCGCCCCGCCGAGCCGTCAGCCCTCCGAGATTTACCCTGAGCCCATCGCCCGATGCACGCTAGCCCGCCGCGACGATCGCAACGCATCCTGTTTGCATCCTGCTCCTGCGGCCTGCTCGTCGCCGGGGCGGCCCTCGTCGCAGCGGCACGCCCGGCAGCCGGCCAAGCCCCAGCTGCCCCGCCGGCCGAGGCCGGCGTCAACGCGCGGTTCCTCGACCCCGGGCTCGATCCAGCAGAGTGGGTGGAGCGGTTTGAGGTCGAGAGCCGCGAGATCTTCGCCGCCCGCGAAACCATCGTCGCCGCGGGGGGCGTCGAGTCGGGCCAGGCCCTCATGCCGGGCGGGGAGCTGGTGATCATCGACTTTGAGCGGATTCCGGGCTTCTCGCGGGACTGGCTGCTCGAGCACGTCCGGGCGGGCAAGGAGACCGTCCGCGAGGAGATCGAGACGGCCGGCTTCGACTTCCTCGAGGAGGTCGAGGTGCCGGCCTTCAAGGAGAACTACCTCCTCCGGTTCCGTACGTCAGCGAGCCCCTGAGCGCCCGGCTCGCCGCAGCGGTGCTGCCAGCGGCTGCGGTCTGGTCTACACTACTAACGAGAGGCGACCCCACCAGACAGCGGCGGTGAAACCATCTCGATGCCCGGCTCCACCCGCGATCATCTCGTGCTCTGGGTCAACGGCCGCCGGCTGACGATCGGAGCCGGGGGCCTGCCCGCCGCCGATGCGTTCCTAACCGTCAGCAGCCTGCTCCGCGAGCGGCTCGGCCTGGTCGGCACGAAGGTGGTCTGTGCCGAGGGAGACTGCGGGGCCTGCACCGTCCTCGTCGGCAAGCCGACTGCCACCGGCGTCGCCTGGCTGCCAATCGACTCCTGCATCCGCTTCGCCTTCCAGCTCGACGGCTGCCATCTCGTGACCGTCGAGGGCCTGGCCGACCGGGAGCGGCTCGCCCCGGTCCAGCAGGCGATGATCGACTGCCACGGCTCGCAGTGCGGCTTCTGCACCCCCGGCTTTGTGATGACGATGGCTGCGGCCTGCGAGCGGCCGGCGGCCGGCCGGGATTGGCCCGCCGAACTCGCCGGCAACCTCTGCCGCTGCACCGGCTACCTGCCGATCGTCGAGGCAGGCGAGCAGGCCGCCGGCGAACCGGGCTGGCTGGCCGACCGCTATCCCGCCGCCGCCTGGGCCGACGAGGCGACCGGGCTGGCCGCCGACTCGCTCGACATCGAGGCGACCTGGACCGAAGCCGGCCGGCCGGTGCAGCGGCGGCTGCTGATGCCGGCCAGCCTTGACGAAGCGGTGGCGATGCGGGCCGCCCAGCCGGAGGCCCGCGTCGTCGCGGGGGCCACCGACCTCGGCGTCCTCTGGAACCGCGGCCTCCTCGAGGTCGCCACCTGGCTCGACCTCAATCGCGTCGCCGAGCTCCAGGGCGTGGCCGTCGTGCCGGAGCCCGCGGGCACGACGATGGTCTGCGGGGCCCTCTGCTCGTGGACCGAGCACCTCGAGGCCTGCCGGACGCACTGCCGACCGCTGGTGCCGGTGCTCGAGGTCTTCGGCGGCCCGCAGATCCGCCACGCGGGCACGCTCGGCGGCAACATCGTCAACGGCTCGCCGATCGCCGACTCGCTGCCGATGCTCTTCGCGATGGACGCGGAGCTCGAGCTCGCCTCGGTCGCCGGCCGCCGCCGGGTGCCGATCGAC
This sequence comes from uncultured bacterium, assembly GCA_937959175.1. Taxonomy (GTDB): domain Bacteria; phylum Planctomycetota; class Planctomycetia; order Pirellulales; family UBA1268; genus QWPN01. The sequence goes on from CALGAS010000290.1 coordinate 9,614, forward strand.
CGGTTCTACACCGACTACAAGCAGACCGTCCTCCGGCCCGACGAGCTCCTGGCGGCCGTGCGGATGCCGCTGCCCGCGGCCGACGAACTCGTCCGCTGCTTCAAGATCTCCCGCCGCCGCGACCTCGACATCTCGACCTTCACCGCCGCGATCCGGATCAGCCGCGCCGGCGACACGATCACCTCGGCGGCGATCGCCTACGGCGGGGTCGGGCCGACGGTCGTGCGGCTGCCGGCCACCGAGGCCTTCCTCGTCGGCCGCCCCTTCACCGCCGAGACCTTCCAGGCCGCCGGCGACGTTGCCGTCGAGGAGATCACGCCGCAGACCGACGTCCGCGGCAGCCGCGACTACCGCCTGGCGCTCGCCCGCAGCGTGCTCGAGAAGTTTTTTCAGGACCATGCCGACGCCCCGGCAGCCGCCGCCCCCGAGCCCCCTGCCCCGCCCCGACCCGCCGAGTTGCGGGCCGGCCCGGCCGCCGTGCCGAGCGTCGGCAAGACGATCCCGCACGACTCGGCCCGAGGCCACGTCACCGGCACGGCCCACTACATCGACGATTTGCCGCGGCGGGCCGACGAACTGGTGGTCGGCATCGTGCCCAGCCCGGTCGCCGCGGGCCGCATCACATGCCTCGACACCACCGCCGCCGCCGCGGTGCCCGGCGTGGAGGCCGTGATCACGGCCCCCGACCTGCCGGCGGCCCGCCGCTTCGGGCCGCTCTTTCAGGACGAGCCGATCCTGGCCGACGGTGAGGTGCTCTACGTCGGGCAGCCGGTCGTGATCCTGGCGGCGGAATCGACGGCGGCCCTGGCCGCAGCCCGCCGGCTCGTGCGGCTCGAGATCGAACCGGCCGAGCCGATCCTCACGATCGAGGACGCGATCGCCCGCGAACGCTTCATCGGCCCCGAGCGGCGGATCCGCCGTGGCGACGCCGAGGCGGCGCTGGCCCGGGCTGCCCATCGGCTCTCCGGCGTGTTTCAGAATCTCGGTCAGGAGCACTTCTACCTCGAGGCCCAGTCGGCCCTCGCCTGGCCCGGCGAGGAGGGTCAGATGATGATCCACTCCTCGACCCAGGGGCCCACCGAGACGCAGCACGTCGTGGCCGAGGCCCTCGGGGTCGGGATGCACGAAGTGGTCTGCGTCTGCAAGCGGATGGGGGGCGGCTTCGGCGGCAAGGAGACGCAGGGCTCGCTGCCGGCGATCATGGCCGCCCTCGTCGCCCGCCAGACCGGCCGGGCCGCCCGGCTCGTCTATCCCCGCGACGACGACATGCGGAGCACCGGCAAGCGGCACGCCTACCGCAGCGAGTGGGAGGTGGGCTTCGACGACACCGGCCGGATCGAGGCCTTCCGCGTGAAGTTCTTCTCAGCCGGCGGTGCGGCGGCCGACCTCTCGACCTCGGTGATGGAGCGGTCGATGCTCCACGCCGACAACGCCTACTTCCTCGAGCACGTCGACATCGAGGGGCGGGTCTGCTTCACCAACCACGCCCCGGCCACCGCCTTCCGCGGCTTCGGCGGCCCCCAGGGGATGGCGGTGATCGAGAACGTGATCCAGGAGATCGCGACCTACCTCGCCGCCGGCCGCGACGCGTCGACCAACGGCAACGGCCGCCCCCGGGCGACTGCCCCGCCTGGCCCGGCCCCGGCCGCGATCGACATTCAGTTGGAGAACCTCTATCAGCCCGGCCGCGACCTGACCCCCTACGGCCAGATCGTCAGCCGCAACCATCTCCTCGAGATCGTCAGGACGCTGGTCGACCGCTGCGACTACCGGCGGCGGCTGGTGGGGATCGAAGCGGCCAACCGCGATGACCCGGCCCGGCTGCGGGGCCTGGCGGTGGTGCCGGTGAAGTTCGGGATCTCGTTCACGACCCGGTTTCTCAATCAGGGCAACGCCTTGGTCAACGTCTACACCGAC
>CALGAS010000291.1 GCA_937959175.1 uncultured bacterium
ATAGAAGCCCCCCGGCGCGAGCCGGGGGGACGGCGGGCCGTTGGGCCTTCCCGGCTTCCGGAAGCCCGAGCAACCGTTCACCACCCACACGCCCGAGCTGCGTCGGCCAGCCAACACGCGCCGGGCCTGGACCCAAATGCGTTGCTCAACACTCGGCGAACACTGCCGCGTCAGTCGATGAAGCCAGAGAGTTCCTCGCTGCGGGCGGGGGCCTGCAACTTGCGAACCGCCTTGGCCTCTATCTGCCGGATCCGCTCGCGGGTCACCTTGAAGATGTGGCCCACCTCCTCGAGCGTGTAGCTGTAGCCGTCGCCGAGGCCGTAGCGAAGCTTGATGATCTCCCGCTCCCGGTAGGAGAGGCTCTTCAAGACCTTGGCGATCCGGTTGCGAAGCATCTCCTGGGCGGCACCGACGGCCGGGTTCTCGGCGCCAGTGTCGGGAAGGAGATCGCCGAAGTGGCTGTCTTCGCTGTTGCCGACCGGCCGGTCGAGGCTGATCGGATAGCGGCTCATCGCCGTCACCCGCCGGGTCTCGTCGACAGGCGTCCCCGCCCGTTCGGCGATCTCCTCGATCGTCGGCTCGCGGCCGTACTCTTGAAGCAGCTGCCTGGCGACGTTCCGCACGCGGCTCATCGTCTCGACCATGTGCACCGGAATCCGGATCGTGCGGCTCTGGTCGGCCACCGCCCGGGTGATCGCCTGCCGAATCCACCAGGTGGCGTAGGTGCAGAACTTGAACCCCCGGCGATACTCGAACTTGTCCACCGCCCGCATCAGCCCGGCGTTGCCTTCCTGAATCAGGTCGAGGAAAGAGAGGCCACGGTTGCGGTACTTCTTGGCGATCGAGACCACCAGCCGGAGGTTCCCTTCCGAAAGGCCCCGCTTGGCCTTCTGGTAGCGGGCGAAGATCTCGCGGATCTCGTTCATCCGCCGCTTCAGGCTACGGGGGGTCTCCTGGCAGGCCTTGAGAATACCGCGGTATTCCTCGACGAGGTGGGCCCGCGCCGAGGGAGGTTGCTTGGTCCGCTTGTGGGCGTCGATCTTCGTCTTGAGCTCCTTGAGCCGTTCGACGAAGCCGTCCAGGGTCGGGATCATCGTTTCGATCCGCTGGGTCCGGAGGCCGAGTTCCTCGATCAGCCGCACCACTCGCTTCCGCCGCCGCCCCAGCCGAGCCCAGGCCTGTCGCCGCTCCGCCATTCGTCGCTTCTTGGAAAGCGCGATCCGGTAGTCGGCCCTATTCTGCTTGAGGAGGACTTCGAGCGTCTGGAGATTATGCGGCAGACGCCCGAGAATCTGCTCCTTCTCCAGTCGGTCGGTCACCGAGACCTGCACGGTCCGATCAAAGGGAAGCTCTCCCCGGTGGACCCGGCAGAGAATTCGGAAGGCCTGTTGGCCCACATATTCGCACTCGAGAAGCTTGGCTCGGAACTGGGCCCGCGTCGTCTCGATCTGGCGGGCCAGCGAGATTTCCTGGGCGCGGGTGAGCAGTGGGATCTCGCCCATCTGGGTCAGATACATCCGCACCGGATCGTCCGACCAGTTCTCGACCTGCTCGGCCAGCACCTCCTCGGTTTCACTCGCCGTATCATTGGAGGCATCGCCATCTTGCTCGGAGTCGCGCTGGGCGATGGCCGTCGCCTCGCCGTCGTCACCGAGCAGTTCGGCTTCGGCCTCTTCGGCATCGACCGCCTTTTCGGTGAGTTCCTCCACCTCCTGCGGGTTGGAAACAACATCGTCTTCCAGTTCATCGAGCAGCGAGTCGTACAATGCAGAACTCCTTGGCGATTCCTTCGATCGGACCAATCCATGAACCGGCTGGAAGCCGGTATGCGGGGGCGTGGCACCGATCCATCATTCGGGGTGCCGACAGTGTGATTCAAGGTGCGGGCAAGTCCAGATGCCGCTTGGCAACACGGGAAATGCCGCGGTAGCGGACGCCGGCGGGCCGGCGACGGCTGCCCGGATTGCCCCGGCTCCGCCCTCGGCCGGAGACTGGGTAAGCCAGGCAGGATGCAGGCGGCGTGCCGGCATGAAGGTGGGGCTCCGGGGGACGAAACATTATGCCGCTGCTGGTTCTCGAAGGCCAGTTTTTTTTCCCCGGAAACCTGGTTTTTTCGACTGGCAGACCGTCCGAATGGTAAAAGAAATCGGCCGGAGAACCTCTGCCGGCTCACCGGCTGCCCGCCAGTAGGGATGACCATCACCGCCCCGATCTATCGTCTGACCTGCCGCTGCGGCGCAGCGGTTCCTGTGAACCCCGGCCAGGCAGGGGGGGTGGCCCGTTGCCCGGCCTGCGGCGGGGGGGTGGACGTTCCGCGGCTCCGCGACCTGGCGGCCGTAGCCGAGGCCGAGCCCGAGGGGGGCGGGGCTCGCCCGGATCCCTGGGGACGCTGCCAAGCCGGGCTCTTTCTCGGGCTGGTGATTGCGGTCGTGGCTGCGGCCGCCGCCTTCCTCGTGCCCCGCCTGGAGATCGGCGGGCCGGCCCTGATTCCCGACGAGGCGATGATCCGGGCGGTGGTGGAATCGTCAGATCTGCCGACGATTCTCCAGGTCTGGGCCGGGTTTCGTGATTCGGGAGTGGACCGTGGGGCGATGCCCGAAGAACTCCGCCTGCAGCGGGTGGCCGGTTTGGCGGGCTGGATCAGCGGGCTCTGCTGGGCGGTGAGCGGCCTCGGCGGAGTCCTCGCCCTTGCCAGCGGCGTCGCCTGGGTCACGTCCGCCGGCGGCCAGTCAGCCGGGGGGAGGCCGGCATGAAGGCCGCCTTCATCACCCGCACCGGCAGCCCTGAGGAGATCACCTTCGGCGACCTGCCAGACCCGGTCCCCGGCCCGGGGCAGGCGTTGATCCGGGTGCGGGCGTCGGCGATCAATCCGATCGATACCTACATCCGGGCCGGCACCGTGGCGATGCCCTTGGAGTTCCCCTACGTCGTCGGGTGCGACCTCGCCGGTGAGGTGGTGGCGGTCGGTGAGCAGGTTGACCGGCTCCGGCCGGGCATGCGGGTCTGGGGATCCAATCAGGGGCTGCTGGGCCGGCAGGGCACCTGCGCCGAACTGGCCGCCGTCGATGAACGCTGGCTCTACCCGATCCCCGACGGTGTCACCTACCGGGAGGCCGCGGCCGCGGCCTTGGTGTCGATCACGGCCCATCTCGGGCTGGTGACGGAAGTCGGCCTCCAGCCCGGGGAGACGATCTTCGTCAACGGCGGCTCGGGGGGCGTCGGGTCGGCCGTCGTGCAGATTGCCCGTGCGCTCGGCGGCCGTGTCATCGCTACCGCTGGCACGCCCGCGAAGCGGCAGCGGGTCGAGGCCTTCGGGGCGGAGGTGGTGCTCGACTATCACCGTCCCGACCTCGTGGCAGCGGTGCTGGAGGCCGCCCCCGGCGGCGTCGACGTCCACTGGGAGACCCGCCGCGAGCCCGATTTCGAGGCCGCGATCGCCATGCTCGCCGATCGCGGGCGAATGGTGGTGATGGCCGGCCGCGAGGCCCGTCCGCCCCTGCCAGTGGGTCCGTTTTACGTCAAGGGCTGCCGGCTGGTGGGCTTTGTGATGTTCAAGGCGGATGCCCACCAGCAGGCTGCCGCCGCGGTCGACATCAACCGCTGGCTGGCCCGCGGACAGCTGCGAGCACCGGTCGATCGGGTCGTCACCCTGGCCCACGTGGCCGAGGCCCACGCGGTTCAGGAGGCGGCGACGGTGGCCGGCTCCGGGGCCCTGGCGGGGAAGATCGTCGTCGAGCCCTGAGCCGGCCGCAGAAAGCAACGAACCCGGGTCCCGGAGAAGCGTCGATGACAGCGAGCATGGCAGGGCGAAGAAACTGGCTCGCGGCTGCCCTCTGGTTCACGGCTTTCCTCTGGCTCCCCGCCACCGTGGCCTGCCTGGCCGCGGAGCCTGTTTCGCCCGGTCAGCCACCGCGATTCTTCGGCCTCGAAGCAGCCGGCGAGCGGGTCGTCTACGTCTGCGATCGTTCTGCGAGCATGGCCGAGCCGGATGGCCTGCCCCTGGCCGAGGCGAAGCGGGAACTGCTCGAGAGCATCAGTTCGTTGGGCGACTCCCGGCAGTTCCAGGTGCTCTTCTACAATCAGCGGCTGACGATGTTCTCGCCCGGCGGAGGGCGGGGGCTGCCCTTGTTTCCCGACCCGCGGACGCTCGACGACCTCCGCCGGTTTGTCGACGGCGTGTCGGCCGCCGGAGGAACCAGACACGCCGAGGCGGTCGCGGCGGCGCTGCGGCTGGCGCCCGATGTCGTCTTCATCCTGACCGATGCCGACGCCGGAGACGATCTCAGCGAGGATGAACTCCGGCGGCTTTCCGAACGGCTCGGGCAGGCTCGCTGCATGGTGGTGCAGTTTGGGGGCGGCGAGGGACGGCGGTCCCCGCGACTGGCCCGCCTGGCCGAGATCTCAGGCGGTGAGTATCGCGTGGTCGAGCCGGGCCGCTGACGGCCCGGCCACGAGGCATCAGCGACGCGGCTGGCTGGCGGGCGGCTGTTCGTTGGCCACGTCGTCGCGGCCGCGGTTTCGCCAGCGGCCGATCGCCTCCAGGCCCGCCGACACGTTGGGGAACATCCCGCCCCAGGCCCGCGGGCTGCTCGCGGCCTGGCGGTCCCCGGCTGCCGGGGCGACCTGCTGGCTCGGCCGCGAACGATTGTCGGCGCTGCGGCCAGGGCCGGAGTTTCCGGCTGCGGCCGCCGGCTGCCCGTTCTGCTGGGGGCCCAGCCGGCCGCGGGGCTGCGATGGCCCAGAGGCGGGCAGAGCGGCCGCGGGAGCCAGCGGTGCGGCGAACGACGTGTCGGCCTGCCGGGCGATCCGTTCCGGCACGACCAGATACCGTACCGGATCTCCATTCTCATCGGCGGCTGGCAACGCGGGATCGGTCGACCGGGCCATGACCGAGGGCAGGTCGGCCAGGTCCGGGGCCTGCCGGGAGGGCACGTCATTGACGCTCTCGAACGTGCCGGAGCCGAGAATCTGTCCGATGTCGGTGTTGGATGCCGGGGCGGGTTGCGGTGCCGGTCGCCTATTCCCGAATCGCTGCCTGGTCATCTCTGCGAGCGTCGGCTGACGCGGTGTCTCTGCCGGCAGCGGAGCGGCCAGCGTCGGCTCGTTGGCAACGGGCGGAGCGGGGGCCGCAGTTGCCAGCTGCTCAGGTTCCGCGGAGGCTTCGGCGTCAGCGCCCCCGTCAGCGGCCACGGGTGCCGCCGCGATGGGCTGGAGGTTGGCCGAGCCTGCCGCGACCGGCTCATCCTCATCGGCACTGGGATCGGAACCGGGATCGGCAGCGTCGACCGCAACGGCTGTCGTGGGCACGTCGTCGGCCAGGCTCGATTCCTCACCGTCGTCGACCGCAACATCTGTATTTGTCGGGGGGATGTCGATGGGCGTCACGCCTGCCGTCACGAGAGCCGGCTCAGCGGCGGGCGGTGCAACCTCGGCAACCGCGACAGGCTCTTCCTCGACAGCAGGCTGCTCGGGTTCTACGGCAGCCTGCTCAACGGCGATCACGTCCGCTTCCGGTTCGGCAACCGGCAAGCCGACGGGCTCGGCAGCCGGCTGCCTGACAGGCTCCTCGACCGGCGGAGCGGCGGCGGTTTCAACGGCGGCCGCCTTGCGGGCCGGCGCCGGTGGGATGAAGGCCTCCTCGACGATGGTCTCCGGCTCGTCCGACGGCGTGACCTCGGGCGTCGCGGGAGCCACCGGCTGCCGCTGGGCGACAGGTTCACCAAGTTGGACCGAGAGCAGCGGCTGACCTTCCCGGAGCGGATACTTCAAGAGGCAGCCCTCGAACGAGTCGGTCACTCGCATTGCGGTGTCGGGCAGCATCGCCTTGGGCCAATCGCGAAGTGCCACGTCCCAGACCGTCACCGGCACGCCCTGCGGCAGCGACCGGAGGGCGACAAAAATTGGCTCACATTCGACTTGTGGCTTTGCCTGGGCAAGATGGACATCGAGCGCCCGATTGACGCCCACGGCAGCGACGGCACCCGCCACAAAGGCGGCCGCGAAGACGGTCATGCTGCGGGGACGATGGCGGGTGGCTGGGGTGGTCTCGGCTGCCATGGATCGAAAAGCCCTCCGGCACGGTCGGTCGGCGGATGCCGACCATCGCTTTGAAATTCGGCAGTCGACGGGCTCCGGGGCCAACGGCAACCGCTCGGTCGCTCAGCCCGGCTCAGCATCCCGGCGATTCCCAGCCTGCCCACCGGCCTTGGCTGGCAGACCTTGCCCAGGTTGCCTGGCTGTCCGGCGAGGGCCGGCTGCCAGTGACACGCTGGCTGCCGCGGGCAGGCTGGCTGCCGGTGGCAAGCAGGTCAGCGGACCACCAGCGGCGGGCCGTCGTCGGCCTCATCGCCGTTGTCTGCGGTGAAGAGCGGATCGACCGGATCGGCGAGCGGCCGCAGAACGACCAGCCGCCGATCACCGCAATCGCCGCCGTTGCGATCCCGCAGCAGGCAGCCGCCGGCGGACGTGGCGTCATCGCCAGCCGAACCGACCACCAGCATCCCTTCGGGCGGCAGCGTCACTGTGAACCGAAGCTGCTCCAGGCGATGTCGCTGCTGGCCCGTCTCCAGGCGAAACATCCCGTCCTCGCCCACCCATGACTTCTCGAGCGGGCCGTGTTTGATTTCAGGGCTCGCCTCGATCGTGATTCGTCGATCGGCCACGGGCCGGGCCCGAACAGCCAACAGCGGGCTGGCATCGCGAAAGGTCTGCCCCGAGACGCCGCCGGCATCGTGCTGGAAGAGGACCAGCTCCGGAATGCCCGTTTCCGTGAGAATCTCACCTCGGCGGCCGGGCAACAGCCGCAGCACCCGCCGGCTGACGGCCGCGTCGGTCGCCAGTGTCGCTGCCGGATCGGTGAGGGCTGCGGCGCTTGCGGTCAGGCGGTCAGCCAAGCGGGCCGGCAGGTTTGTCGTGACGAGGCCGACCCGCAGGCCGTTGGCGGCCAGCCGCTGCCGAACGTCGGTCGGCAGCATCTGCTCCTCGCAGTACTGCCAGAGTTCTTCCCCAAGCGCCGTGTCGTGTTCCGCGTAGCGAACGAAGAGCAGCTCCAGCAGGAGCGTCCGGTCAACGGACTGCTTGGTGGCGGTCTGCTCCGCCGGGACTGTCGGGAGGGAGGCCATCTCATGCCCGCCGCCGAGAAACCGGCAGCCCGCAGCGGCAAGGCAGCAGATCGAGCCCAACCAGGTGGCACGAACCGCGCGCTCAAGGATCGGCACCACCATTGACATAAAGACTGCCGGCGAGAGGACGTGGAGAACCGGGGGAGATAGGAAAACCAACCGCCCGGCGTCAACGCCGAAACAGCCATTCCCGACCCGCGATCCCCTATTCCATGCGCGTCCTCGAGTTGGAAAAGGGTACAGGCACCTCGCTTCGCTCGGAGCCAGTC
>CALGAS010000292.1 GCA_937959175.1 uncultured bacterium
CGCCTGCAACGACACTCCCGAGTTGATGCCGCTGCCGATCGCGTTGTCGCACAAGATTCTCAACCGGCTCACCGAGGCCCGGGAGAAGAAGGAGGTCGACTGGCTGCGGCCTGACTCCAAGAGCCAAGTGACCGTCGAATACGAGGGCAACAAGCCGGTTCGGATCGACACGATCGTCGTCTCCACCCAGCACACGCCCGAGGTTTCCAACGAGGAGATCAAGACGTTCATCATCGAGAAGATCATCAAGCCGCTGCTGCCGACCGATCTCGACACCGGCGGCATCACCTACCACATCAACCCGACCGGCCGGTTCGTGGTAGGCGGCCCGCACGGCGACTGCGGCCTCACCGGCCGCAAGATCATCGTCGACACCTACGGCGGCTGGGGCCGTCACGGCGGGGGCGCGTTTTCCGGCAAGGACCCGACCAAGGTCGATCGCTCGGCGGCCTACATGGCGCGGCATGTCGCCAAAAACATCGTGGCGGCCGGCCTGGCCGACCGCTGCGAGGTGCAGCTGGCCTACGCGATCGGTGTCAGCGAGCCGGTCAGCGTGCATGTCGACACCGAGGGCACCGGCAAGGTAGAAGACGAGCGGCTCTGCCAGGTGATCCGCGAAACCTTCCCGCTCACGCCGCGGGGCATCATCGAGTACCTCGGGCTGCGGCGGCCGATCTTCCGGAAGACTGCCGCGGGCGGCCATTTCGGCCGCGACGAGTTCCCCTGGGAAAAGACCGACAAAGCTCCGGCGCTTGCCGAGGCGGCCAACGCCGCCGGAGCCACGGCCTGAGGCGGGCATGACGGGCCGTCTTCTCGCCGACGGCGGAATGGTCCCGGGAGTGTCCCCGGTCCGTCGGCTGGCGGCGCATGGCGGGAGCGAGGCGATCGCCGCCATGCTCCCGGTCATCGGGAAGGCGATTGCGATCGCGACGGCGGTCGGCGGCCTGACGCTGTTGGGCCGCCGCCTGAGCGGGGGCTTTGTCATAGGCCCCAGTCCGCTCCTGACGTGCGGCGTGGTCGCGGCGGGGCTGGCCCTCGTGACCGCCACTGATCTGCTCACCCGGCCCGTTGAGAAGCGAGCCCGCTTTCTGGCCCGCGGCGGACTGCTGGCAGCGGCCGTGGCCGCCATGCCGCTGGCCGGCGGCCTGGCCACACTGGCCGGTCTGGCGGCCGTGGCGTCGGCAGCGGTTGTCGCCCTGCGGCCGCTGGTCTCGGCGGCACGCGGCCGCCGCCGGGCGGGGGTCGCCGGGGGGCTCGGGAGCATGCCGTCGCGGCTCGAGGCGGCAGGCCCGCGGCCGGTGAAACTGGGTCCGCCGCTCGAGCAGCCGGCAGCGGCAGCACTCGGGCATGCATCGGCCGACGGGCTGCGGCAACGTCTCGAGCGGTTTGTCACGGCGGCCGGCCACGATTGCCTGCGGGGAAGCTTGCTCGTGACGGTGGCCGCGGGGAGCCGCTCGGGACATGCCCACGTCGGCTTCTGCCCGGCCTTTGCCGTCACCCCCGCTGTCGACGCGACGACCGATTGTGATTTCGTCGAAGCCGACCTCACCGCGGCGGAGGTCCTTCCCTGGGGCGTCCGCGTGGAGTGCCGGCTCTCCGAGCCGGCCGAGGAGAGACTGGAAATACCAGTCGATCTGGTGGCCTCTACAACCTCCGTTCCCACACCTTGAATCAGCAGGCAGTCTCCGCATGGCACGCTGGCCCACGCACCTCTGGACCACGCTGTTCACCTACGGCGTGATTTTCGTCGGCTTTCCCCTGCTCTGCCTGGTGTTCTGGCTCTGGGTCCGCGGAGGCTGACCGATCCGCCGACCGGCTGTTCGCTTCCCCACCCCCTTGGAGATTCAGACAAGCATGCTCCACGCAATCGTGATGGCCGGTGGCTCAGGCACCCGGTTCTGGCCGGCCAGCCGGTCCGCCCTGCCCAAGCAACTCCTCCCGCTGGCGGGCGAGCGGACGCTCCTGGAGGACACGGTCGACCGACTCGCCGGCCTCGTGCCAGCGGAACGAATGATGATCGTCACTGCCGCCCGGCTGCTCGACCCGATCCGTCGCCAGCTGCCCGGCATCCCCGCCGCGTCGCTCGTCGGCGAGCCCTGCAAACGGGATACCGCCCCCTGCATCGGGCTGGCCGCGCTGCTCGTCTCGCGGCACGACCCGGATGCCACGATGGCCGTGATGCCCTCCGACCACGTGATCAAGCCGGTTGAGAAGTTTCAGGCAGCGATCCGCCAGGCGGAGGGCCTGGTGGCCACCGCCCCCGGTCGGCTGGTGACCTTTGGCATCCGGCCGACCTATCCCGCCGAGAGCTTCGGCTACATCCAGCAGGGCGAGCCGCTGCCGGTCGGCCCCGGAGAGTCGCCGGCTCACGCCGTCGCCAGCTTCAAGGAAAAACCGCCGGCCAGTGTGGCCCGTGAGTACCTGGCAGCCGGCACCTACCTCTGGAACGCGGGCATTTTCGTTTGGAGGGCGGCCACGATTCTCGAGGCCCTCGCCCAACGGCAGCCGGAGTGCCTGCGACACCTGGAGGCGATCGCGGCCGCCTGGGAAGGACCAGACCGCGAGCGGGTCTTCGCCGAGGAGTTTGCCGCGATCAAGGGCATCTCGATCGACTACGCCGTGTTGGAGCACGCCAGCGACGTCGCCGTCATCGAGGCCCCCTTCGGCTGGGACGATCTCGGAGGCTGGTCGGCGGTGGCCCGCCAGCGGGGCGAGGATTCGGCCGGCAACACGGTCGTCGGCCGGCACATCGGGATCGACTCCCGAGGCACGATCATTCATACCGATGCGGGGCACCTCGTCGTCACCCTCGGCCTCGAGGATATGCTGGTGGTACACACCGCTGATGCCACGCTGGTGGCCGACCGGGCCCATGAGGAGGCCGTCAGGAAGGTCGTCGCCGAACTGGAAAGCCGCGGATGGAACGAGTTTTTGTGATGCCAGATCAAGCCGGCCGATGCCGAGCCGGGATGCCACCCCGGGCGGGAGCTGTCCTGCTGGGCCTGCTGCTCGGGGCGTCGCTCGCCTCGCCGCTGGCGGCGGCCGATGCGACCGTGGCCGCCCGTGACGCCGGCTGGGTGTCGGCCTTCCGACGATCGCGGGAGGCGCTCGTTTGGAGTGATCTCGCGATCCGCCACGACTGGCGGCTGCAGCGAAACGCCCGTGACGGTTGCTGCCGGATCCTCGATCCCGCCGACCACACCGTGCGGGCGGGCACCGAGGCGGAGTGCCGGCAGGCGTTCACGGAGCTCGAACGCGAGGGCACGATCCCGCTCCACGACGGCCCGACCGTCGTCCTCCTCCACGGTCTCGGCGAGGGCCGCGACTCGATGCGGCCGCTGGCCGAGCACCTCCGGGCAGCGCTCGACGCGACGGTGATCTGCTTCGGCTACGCCAGCGTGTCGGCGGAACTCGACGACCACAGCCGGGGGCTGGCGGCGGTCGTGGCCGGACTGCCGGCCAGCGGGCCGGTGAGCTTTGTGGGCCACAGCCTGGGCAACCTTGTTGTCCGTCGCTGGATGGCCCTGGCCGGTGAGGCGGAACTGAGCCGCATTCACCGGGTCGTGATGCTCGGCCCGCCCAACCAAGGCTCGCAACTCGCCCGAATGGCCGCCGGCATCTGGGGTATCTCCCAGCACGTCGAGGGCTCGGCCCGGGAACTGGTCTACGACTGGGCCCGCGTGGCTCCCGGGCTGGCGGTGCCGCCCTGTGATTTCGGGATCGTGGCCGGCGGCAAGGGCGACGACGCCGGCTACAGCATGCTGCTCGAAGGAGACGACGACGCCATCGTCTGCGTCGAGGAAACACGGCTCGAGGGCGCCCGCGACTTTCTGCTCGTGCCCGTCCACCATGCCGCGATGATGAAGAGTCCCGCGGTCCAGCGAGCCACCGAGACATTTCTTCAGACCGGCCGGTTTCCGGCCCGCTCCTCCGCCCCGGAACAGTCCCGATGACCGGTCCGGAGTCGGCGGCCATCCCGGCCGGCCGCGTGGCTGGGATCGATTACGGCCGGCGGAGGATCGGGGTGGCCGTCTGCGATGCCCAGCGGATCATCGCCAGCCCCCTGGGCATCCACCAGACCTCCGGTGACCGTCAGGCCGACGCTGTCTTCTTTCGTGACCTGGTCGCTCGTGAGCTCCTTGTCGGCTTCGTGGTCGGCCTGCCACTCCACGCCGACGGCTCCGACAGCCCGATGTCGGTCGAGGTCGAGGAGTTTGCGGCCTGGCTGGGCCGGGCCACCGGGCTGCCGGTCGCCTTTCAGGACGAGCGGTACAGTTCCCGGGAGGCTGCTGGAAAGCTGGCCGGCGTCGGCCTGACCCGGGCCGGCAAGAAGCGACGTAGCGACGCGGTGGCCGCCCAGGTGGTGCTCGCCTCCTGGCTCGATGCGACCCGATCCTGAGGCGGCGGTTGACCCGAGAGCCCTGACAGGAGTCGATCATGAGCACGCCCGAGCACGTCTCCGGCCCTCGGCTGGTCGTCGGCTGCGGCTATCTCGGTCGGCGGGCGGCTGCCCGCTGGCTCGCCAGGGGCGAGCGGGTGATCGGCACCACCCGCTCCGCAGACCGGGCTGCCGATCTCGCCGCCGCCGGCATTGAGCCAGCCATCATCGACGTTACAGCTCCGGACTGGGGCTCGCTCGTCGCCCGCACCGGACAGCCAGCGAGCGTCCTCTGGAGCGTCGGCTTCGATCGCACCGCTGACGCGACGCCGCGGGATGTCCATGTCGTTGGCCTCGGCAAACTCCTCGACGCCCTGGCCAACCTCGGCGGCACCCCGCCAGCACGGGTCATCTTTTCGAGCTCCACCGGCGTCTGGGGTGATGAGGCCGGCGGGCTGGTCAACGAGTCGACGCCGACGGCACCGGCTAGGGAGGCGGGCCGCATCCTGGTCGAGGCCGAAACGCGACTCGCCGCTCATCCGGCTGGCCCTGGCACCGCTCTGCGATTCGCTGGGCTCTACGGCCCCGACCGGCTGCCGCGGCTGGCAGATCTGCAGGCGGGCCGGCCGCTTGCCGTCGACCCCGACAGCTGGCTCAACCTGATTCACATCGACGACGCCGCCGCGGTCGTGGAGGCGGTCGGTGACACGGCGAAGCCGCGGCCGCTCTATGTGGTTTCCGACGGTCGGCCGATCCGCCGCCGTGACTGGTACGCCCGGCTGGCGGAAATCAGCGGCAGCCCGCCCCCGGCCTGGGCAGCCGATGCCCCGCGGACCCGCGGCGGCGACAAGCGGGTCGACGCTTCGCTTGTCTGGGCCGACCTGAAGCGGGCTCCGGCCTACCCCGATGCCCTGGCTGCCTTGCCAGGCCTGCTGCGAAAGAGCTGAGGCCGACCGGCCTCCGCACAGCGCCCCGCAGCTCCGCACAGCCCAGGCCGCCTCCGATCTGGCACCGTCAGGGCGTTGCCTGGGCGGCCTCGGCGATATCGCCGGCACCGGAGAGGGCCTTGAGGTAGTCCGTGACGATGTTCATCGCCTCGTCGAAATAGTAATCCCGCTTGACCACCGGCCGCTTGGAAAACTCCGACTCCTCGAGCCGCTTCTCCTCTTCCTCCTCGGCAGCCTTGCCCTCGTTCCACTGCCGTTCAAACTCGCTCTCGACCAGCGAGATCGTCTTTTCGTCCTTCCGCCGCTTGTAGCGAGCGATATCTTCGGCGAGTTCTTGAAACTCCTCGTTGGTCGCCACCCGCTGGTCCGAACGCTCCTGGAGGGCCTTGATGACCCGGTTGGTCACCCGCCCTTCGGGCTCGTAGCGGGCCGCCGGCACCCGGTCAAACTCGATCGCATGATCGAGGTCGGCCTCGCCGACGGGCAGGTGCGTCGTCAGGCTCGGCAGGATGATGTCGCTCTTGACGCCCTCCAGCTGGGTGCTGGCCCCACTGGGGCGGTAGAACTGCTGCATCGTGATCTTGATTGCCCCCAGCGAAGGCGCGTTGTCGAACCGGCGGAAGAGCTGCCGCCCCAGGTCGAGCAGGCTCTGCACCGTGCCCTTGCCGTGGGTCGAGTCATCGCCGACGATCAGCCCCCGGTGATAGTCCTGGATCGCCCCGGCAAGGATCTCGCTGGCGCTGGCGCTGAACTTGTTGGCCAGGACCACCAGCGGCCCGTCCCAGGCGACACCGGGATCGATGTCGTCATAGGGCCGCACCTGCTGATCGGCATCCTTGATCTGCACGACCGGCCCCCGGTCGATGAACAGCCCGGTCAGCTTGATCGCCTCCGGCAGCGAGCCGCCGCCATTGTTCCGCAGGTCGAGCACGACGCAGTCAACCTTCTCTCGCCGGAAGTCGTCGAGCAGCCGCTCGGTGTCGCGGGTGCTGCTCTTGAAGTTGGCCTGCCCCTGCTGGGCCCCCGCCATGTCCATGTAGAAGCTCGGCAGGTTGATGACCCCGATCCGATAGGGCGATCCGTCGGCCTTCGTGCCGTGTTCGATGATCTCGCCGCGAGCCTCGGCATCTTTCAGTTCGATCTTGTCCCGCGTGATGTCGTAGACCTTGGGTGCCGTCTCCCCCACGGGGATCACCTTGAGGCGAACGACGGTCCCTCGCTTGCCGCGAATCAGCTTCACGACCTCGTTGAGGTTCATGTCGACGGTATCGACGATCTCGCCGTCGGCCCCCTGCCCCACCCCGATGACGCGGTCCTGCGACTTCAGCCGGCCATCCCGCTCGGCGGCTCCGCCGGGCGTCAGCTCGACAATCGTGGTGTAGCCGTCCTCGCTCTTGAGCTGGGCCCCGATGCCGTCGAGTTCGAGCCGCATCTGGATCTCGAAGTTTTCGAGCGTGCCGGGCGACATGAAACTGGTGTGCGGATCGAAGCTGGAGGTCAGGGAGGAGAGGTAGGTCTCGAGCAGCTCATCCGCCGTCATCTGGTGCATCCGCTTGGCGAAGCTCCGATAGCGTCGATGGAGTTTGTCGCGGGCCTCGTCGGGCGGGGTCTCCTCCATCTTCTGAACGAGCAGGTCGTACTTGATCCGCTTCCGCCAGGCATCGTCGAGCTCCGCCTTGGTCGCGGCCCAGGTCGTCTCATCACGGTCAATGATGATCGACTCCTCCCGCGTGAAATCATGCTCCTCGTCGATCAGCCGCTCGATCACCGGCAGCCGTTCGTCGACCCGCTGCAGGAACCGCTCCAGCACCTGATAGGCAAAGTTCACGTCCCCTCGCTTGACGAGATCATCAAGGGTGTCGCACCGCTTCCGAAACTCATCCACGTCGGACTTCAGGAAGTAGACCTTCATCGGATCGAGCGCCTCGAAGAACGCCTCGAACCAGAGCCGGGCCCCGTCGTCATCGACCGGCTGCCGCCGAAAATGCTCCCGTTCGAGGTGGCGCCGGACCGCCCCATCCCCGCGGCCGTCCGCCGCCACCTCCCACGGG
>CALGAS010000293.1 GCA_937959175.1 uncultured bacterium
GTGTGCTCTCGGCCAAGATCTTCGCCGTGATCCTGTTCTTCATGCTCGTCCGCTGGAGCTGGCCGCGGTTTCGCTTCGACCAGCTGATGAGCCTCGCCTGGAAGGTGATGCTGCCGCTCGGCCTGGCGAACCTCGTGACCGTGGCGGCGGTCGAGGAGTTTCGCCCGCAGCTCGTCGAGGCCTTCGGCGCAGGCCCGGCCGGCTGGGTCGCGGTGCTGATTCCCTGGGGCGTCTTCTTCGCCGGCTGGATCGCTGCCGGACTCCTCACGCCCTCGGGCACCGACAACACCCCGATCCGCACCCACGGCCCGCTCGACGTCGAGCACGAACTGGTGGAGGTCTAGCCATGAAACCTGATGATCCGTCGATCACCTGGCTCGAAGAGAAGCCGCTGGGCCTGGCCGAGCGGCTCTACCTGCCGCTGTTCGTCCAGGGCCTCGCCACCACGGCCCGGCACCTGGTCAGCCCGAAGGTGACGGTCAGCTTCCCGGAGCAGCGGCCCGCCGTGGGTAATCCGCTGATCTACCGGGGCGTCCATCGCCTTAATCGCGACGAGGAGGGCCGCGTCAAGTGCGTCGCCTGCTTCCTCTGCGCCACCGCCTGCCCGGCCCACTGCATCGACATCGTGGCGACCGAGAGCCCCTGGCCCGACCGCGAGAAATACCCCGAGGCCTTCCAAATCGACGAGCTGCGGTGCATCTTCTGCGGGATGTGCGAGGAGGCCTGCCCCGTCGATGCGATCGAGCTGACGAGCCTCCTGGACCTGACCGGCAAGAGTCGCGAGGAGATGATCTTCGACAAGGAGAAGCTGCTGAGCGTCTACGACATGACCAAGGACGCCGAGCCGATGAAGTCGGCCTCCCTGGGAGGCACGCTGTGACCCCGGACGGTGGCCTCTCGATCGTGGGGACGGTCTTGGCCGTGGCCGTCGGCTGCGCCGCGGCAAGCCTTTGGCTGCTTCTGCCCCGCGGCGAGAGCGGCCTGCGGGAGCGGGCGGCCCGGAGGTTTGGCATGCTCCTGGGAGCGGTCGCCCTCGGGCTGTTTGTCGCCACCGGCCACCGGCTCGGCGGCGTTGGCGAGGAGGCGACCTTTCTGGTTGTTTCGCTGGTGGCGGTGATCGGGGCGGCCGCCACGATCGTGACCCGCTCGCCGGTCTACTCGGCGATCTGGTTCGCCCTGGCCCTGGCCGGGGTGGCCGGGGTGCTCCTCGTGCTGGGAGCCCAGTTTCTCGGCGTGGCGACGATCGTGGTGTACGCCGGGGCGATCCTCGTGATGTTCCTGTTCGTCTTGATGCTGGCTCAGCCGACCGGGATGGCTTCCTACGACCGCGTTTCCAACGAGCCGCTCCTCTCGGCGGTCGCCGGCGCCGTCTTGCTGGGGCTCCTCACGCTGTTCATCGGCCGGCTCTCGGCCGGGCCGCCGAGCTGCTGTGCCGTCCCAACGAAGGCCGCGGCCCTCGCCGGAGCGAATCGGCCCACCAACGAGTCCGATGAGGCAGACGCCGCGACTGAACCCGCCGCGGCAGACACCCCAAACACGCCGGCCCTGGCCGACACGCCACCTGCCGCCTCCAGCTCCTCGCCGACCACCCGCCGCCCCTCGCCGCCCGACATGCTGGCCCGCGACCATGTCGCCCGGCTCGGTGGCGAACTCTTCGGCCGCCACCTCCTGGCGGTTGAGGCTGCCGGTGTCCTGCTGCTGGTGGCCCTGATCGGCTCGATCGCGATCGTCTCGCGGACACCGCCCGAGGAACGGCTCGAAGCCAGGCCCCGGAGAGCTTCCGCATGACTCCCGCCCCACTCGTTCTCGACGGCCTCGTTGTCGGCGCGATGCTCTTCGCCCTCGGGCTGGTTGGGATCCTCGCCCGCCGCAACCTGATCGTGATGTTCCTCTCGGCGGAACTGATGCTCCAGGGGGTCTCAGTGAGTCTCGTCTCCTGGAGCCGCCATCACGGCGACTGGGGCGGGCAGATGCTCGTGATCTTCGTGCTCACCGTCGCGGCCTGCGAGGCGGCGGTCGCCCTGGTCTTCGTCCTGCAGGCCTTTGCCCGCACCGGCCGGCTCGACTCGGCCGCCTGGCAGTCGCTGCGGGAGTCCAATCTGCCCCGCGTCGTCGACCACGAACTGCCGGCCAGCGATGCCGAGGCCCTGCAGTTCCCCCGCCTGACCCCGGCCGGTGTCCAGCCGGCGGTCGACGAAGATGAAGCCCTCGAACGCGAGCACGTGTAACCGACCCAACCCCCGCTCGCGCTGAACGCCGGCCAGCCCGGCTCCCCGAACCGTTGTGAAGAATGTTTGACCTCGACCCGAAGACGCTCCTCGTGCTCGTGCCGGCCCTGCCGCTGGCCGGTGCGATCCTGACAGTCGCGCTCGGCCGCCTGCTGGGGTCCCGAGCCCACTGGCCCGCCGTGCTCTCGATCGCCGCTGCCGCGGTCGCCGCCGTCACGCTGCTGGTCGGGCTGGGCCGCGAGGTCGCCAGTTCCACCGACCACGACCACTCGGCCTCCCCGGTCGAGCTCGCCCCGGTCACGCTCTGGCAGTGGGCCAGCGTCCTCGACGCCTACCAGCCGGCCGCCGCCACCGGCCTCGATCTCGGCGATGACCTGGCCGCCAAGGCCGAGGGGCTGCCGGCGGCGATCCCCTTCACGATCGGCATCGACCTGCGGCTCGATCCGCTCACCGCCGTGATGCTCGCGGTGATTACCTGCGTCGGCCTGCTCGTGGCGATCTACTCGATCGGCTACATGCACGACGATCCCGGCTACCCCCGCTTCTTCGCCCTGGTCGCGGCTTTCGTGTTTTCAATGGCGATGCTGGTGGCCGCCAGCAACTTCCTGCTGGTCTACGTGTTCTGGGAGGCGGTCGGGGCCTGCTCGTACCTGCTGATCGGCTTCTGGTTTCGAAAGCCATCGGCCTCGGCCGCCGCCAAGAAGGCCTTTCTCGTCAACCGCGTCGGCGACTTCGGCCTGGCGGTGGCGGTCTTCCTCCTCTGGATGACCTACGGCACCCTCAACTTCCACGACACGCTGCTTGCCGACCGCTCCCCCCTGCCCGGGATCCTCGGGATGGAGCGGCTGGCCGATCCATCGGGCTACGTCGCCGGCGGCGTCGGCACGGCGATCTGTCTGCTGCTGCTCCTGGCCGCCTGCGGCAAGAGCGCCCAGCTGCCGCTGCATGTCTGGCTGCCTGACGCGATGGAAGGGCCCACTCCTGCCAGTGCCCTGATCCACGCGGCCACGATGGTGACCGCCGGTGTCTACCTGGTCGCCCGCTGCGCCCCGCTCTACGTCGCCTGCCCGGCGGCCCTGACGGTCGTCTCGATCGTCGGCGCGACGACCGCCCTGGTCGCGGCCCTGATCGGCACGGTGCAGAACGACCTCAAGCGGGTGCTCGCCTATTCGACGATCAGCCAGCTGGGCTACATGT
>CALGAS010000294.1 GCA_937959175.1 uncultured bacterium
GAGGTGCCTGTACCCTTTTCCAACCCGGGGAAGCGCGGAATACGGGCTCACCCCGAGCCCCGCGCGAGGTGAACCCGCCGGATGGCTAAGCGAGGTTTCCCACGAGCGAGCGGAGGGCATGGAGGCCCGCAGCGAGCGTCCGCGAGACGGCACGGGCTCACCCCGAGCCGCGCGCGGGGTGAACCCGCCGCTAGGCGGTGCCGGCCGTCTCGAGGTCCGCGTCGGCGGGTCGCCGCCATTTCTCGACGACCGCCTCCGACACGAAACTGGCCAGGTCGACATCGACACCGGGCTCGCGGAGTTTTTCCACCGCCTTGGCCTCGATCTGCCGGACCCGCTCCCGGGTGACCTCGAAGATCGAGCCCACCTCTTCCAGCGTGTAGGAGTAGCCGTCGGCCAGCCCGAAGCGGAGCCGAATGATCTCCCTTTCCCGGTAGCTCAGCCCTTCCAAGGCCCGCCCAATCGAGGCCTTGAGAGCCTCCTGGTTGACGTCGCGCAGAGGATCGGTTTCCTGCTGATCGCTCACGAAGTCGCCGACGGTCCCTTCCTCTGCATCGCCGAGAGGCTGATCGAGCGAGATCGGCCGTCGGGACATCCGCCAGATGCACTCCACCTCTTCGACCGGCAGCTTGGCAAGGTCGGCCATCTCCTCAATGGTCGGTTCACGGCCGTGCGACTGGAGAAAGCCCCGCGTCAGGTTGCGGAGCCGGTTGATCGTGTCGGCCATGTGGACAGGCACCCGGATCGTCCGGCTCTGATCGGCAATCGCCCGCGTGATCGCCTGACGAATCCACCAGGTCGCATAGGTGGAAAACTTGAAGCCCCGGGCATGCTCAAACTTGTCGACGGCCCGCATCAGCCCCGAGTTGCCCTCCTGGATCAAATCGAGGAAGGAGAGGCCGCGATTGCGGTATCGCTTGGCGATCGAGATCACCAGCCGGAGATTGCCGGCAGCGAGGGCTCGCTTGGCAGCATCGTAGCGATCCCGGAGATCCTCGAGCCGCTCGAGCCGACGGCGGAGGGTGTGGCGGCTCTCCCGCGTCCGCAGCAGAATCCGGCGGCGCTCCCGCAACCGGCCGGCCGCGTCGTTGCCGCTGGAGGTCGCGGGCGACCGCTCGCCCAGGGTCCGATAGCGATCCCAGAGCTCCTGCAGTTGCTGGAGCAGGGGATAGAGCTTCTGAATCCGCAGATTCATCTCCTCGACCAGCCGGACTGCCTTATTCCGCTGCCTGACAAGCCGCCGCCAGGCGGCTCGACGGCGGCCCAACGGGATCGACCGCGACATCGCGACTCGAAACAGACGCCGCTTCTCCTCCTCAATCCGCTGGAGCGTTTCGAGGTTGGGGCCCAGCCGCTTGAGGAGCCGCTTCTTTTCCGAGGTGTTGGTCACCGAGACCTCGATGGTGCGATCGAGCCGGAGGGTACCGGCCTGCACCCGCTGGAGAAGTTGCATGGCGCCGGCGAGCACGTAGTCATTCGCCAAGAGTGTCCGACGAAACTTCCGCCGCCACTTTTCGATCTCCCGGGCGCTGCTGACTTCGGTCTCCCGGGTCAGCAGCGGAATGCCCCCCATCTGCAGCAGGTAGAGGCGGACGGGATCGTCGATCACCGCAGGGGCGGGATCGCCGCTGCGCCGCTTGGCGGCGGCACGCTTGGAGGTCGGTCGGATGGGAGCGGGAGCGGTTGGGGAGGCCATGACGATCATTCCGGTCGAGGGGGCAGGGAGGAGACAACGAGTCCCGGGCTCGTCGGCTGACTGTGCATTTCCGGTGCCAAACCGGTCTGCCAGCGAACGCTTCCACCGTTTCGGCCGGCGGAGACGTGATTCGCGGCAACGCTCGCCTGCCGCGGCGACGCCGTCGCGTCGCCTCCTGGCGACACTGGCCGCCGGCTGTCGTCCGGTCGCGACGCGGCTGGCCAACCGGCTCAAGATCAGCTGTCTTCTGGCACGAAAGGAGACGGGGGGAGCTTGCCAATCGCGGCTATACTCCGGTTGTATCGGTCCCGCGGGGTCCGAGGGCTCCCGCCTGCCGCTTCACGGGCTCTCACGCATGTCCTCCTTCGCCATCGCTGCCCTCGCCCTCGTGGGGCTGTTGCTGCTGGCATCCCTGGTCGCCTTCGGAATCGGCAGCCGTCGCTGGAACTGGGCTGCCGTCGTGGCCTCGTTCCTGATCGTGCTGACGTTTGGCGGCTACCTCTACCTGGCCACCCGCATGCTCCACTTTGAATGGCAGTGGGCTCAGGCCGAGCGGGCGACCCGGCTCGAGCTCTACCGCACCCGCGATGCCCTGGCACCCTCGTCAAACCCGGGCGACCGGGGCCGTCTTGTGAAACTTGCCGGCGAGAAATCGATCGCCGAGTTGCAGCAGGAGGAGGCCCGCTGGAGGCGGGCGCTGGAGCGGGTGGAGACCTGGCGGGGCAGCTACTGGGACGACGCCCGATTTGAGCCGCCGGCCGAGAACGCAACCGCCGCGACGCTGACACTCCAGGCCCCCCAGCCGGCGGCTCCGCCCGATGGCGAGGCCGGCGAGCTTGGCGAACCAGCGGCGGCCCGGGCATTCCGTGAGCCACCGGCCTCGGGGGCGACCATCTATCTCTTCGATACTCGGCCGATCGCCGAGGGCGGGCGGTATCTCGGAGGCTGGACCGTCACCGACGTTGCCGGGCAGCGGCTGACGCTCGAGCCGACCAGCCCGCCCGACGACGAGGATCGGGCCGCCTGGCAGGACCAGTCGGGCACGGTCGCCGTCTATGACGAACTCCCTGCCGACCGGTGGATCGCGTTCTCGGAAACGCCCCGATCGAGCAGGCCTGCCGTCGAGGAAGATGATCCCGGAGCGACTGCCGCCTCCGCGGACGCCGTGTCACCGCAGCCGACGCTCGACCTCGACCGGCTCAAAAGCGATGAAACGCTGACCCTTCCGGAGAATCTCGAACAGGCGTTGGCCGATCACACGCTCACGGCCGTGGATGTCCGCAAGCGTGTCGCTGAAGAGGAATGGCCCGCCCTCCAGGCGTTGCTGGAAGCGGGAGGCACCGAGGCCCTGCCGGGAGAGTACTGGGCCGAGATTCGCTTTGAAGACCTCGCTGACATGGAAGACTTCCTGGGCTTCGCCCCCGACATTGCCGACGGCGTCGAGCCGAGCCTCTCGGTCGAAGTCGACCTCGAGTCGGCCTTCCAGGCCACCCAGGCCAACAACGCCACGATCGTGACCGTTTTCCACCGGCGGAGGCTGCTCGACACCGGAACCCTCGTCAGCGGTTCGCTTGTGCCCGTGGGGGATGACGATGACGACGTCGTGATGGCCGAGGGGCTATCTGCCCTGATGCGGTCGCTGGAGCGAGACATCGCCATCCTCGCCGAGTCGCAGAACCGTCTGGCCGCGGCCACGCAGGCCACGGCCGACGAGCGGCAACTCGTTGATGCTGAACGAGAGTCGCTCGAGTCCGACCTTCGCTCATTCACCCGCGACGCCGACGCGGCAACCAGCCTGGCAGACACCTTCGAGGCCGAGGCCGAGCGTGTCTCCCGCCAGCTCCGAGCATCGGAACAGGCCGTGGTCGACCTGGGCGAGAAACTCGACGTCGTTGTCCGGGAAGCCGTTGAGAAGATCGACCGGATCGCGCCGCCTCCGCAGGCCAGGGGCGGGAGGGCGGGCCCGGCAGCCTTCTGACGCCGACGGGACCGTCCGCCGTCGACGAGCAAACCGGGAATCGGCTACATTCCCGAAGTTAGAAGCCTTCTAGGGATGCCCCCATGAGCAGCCTCGCCCCGCCCCGCAGCAACACCCATCGCCTCCGCAAGGCGGTGCACCATCACCGGCTGGCCAGCCGGCGGGGCATGCTCGAGCGGATGTTCACGCTCTGGTTTCGCGGCTTTGTCTACAACCAAATCTGGGAGGATCCCCGCGTCGATGCCGAAGCCCTGGCGATCGGCCCCGACACGAGCCTGTTGGCCATCTCCAGCGGCGGCTGCAACATCCTCAACTATCTCGTCCACGAGCCAAAGCGGATCGTGGCCGTCGACCTCAACGCCAACCACATGGCGCTGACGCGGCTGAAACTGGCAGGCATCAAGCACCTACCCGACTACGACACCTTCTACGACTTCTTCGGCCGCGGCCGTCACCGCGACAACATCGTCAACTACCGCCGCTACATCCGCGATCATCTCGATCCGCTGACCCGGTCCTTCTGGGAATCGAGCGACTGGCCGGGGCGGGCGATCGGCCCTCGCCGGATCAACTATTTCAAGCGGGGCATCTACGAGCATGCCAAGCTCGGCCAGTTCTTCCGGCTGGTCCACGGCATCGCACGCCGCATGAAGCGGGATCCAGCCCGTCTGCTGGCCGCCAAGACCCTCGCCGAGCAGGAGCAGGTCTTCGAGGAGATGTACGCTCCGCTGTTCGACAATCGACTCGTTCGCTGGATGGGCCGGCAGCCGGTGGCCGTCTACAGCCTCGGCATTCCGCCCAGCCAGCACGCGGCGATGCTCGAGGAGCAGGAGGGGGATGGCGGCAAGCTCTTCGAGATGTACAAGGATCGGATTCGCCGCCTGGCCTGCGGCTTCCCGCTCGACGACAACTACTTCACCTGGCAGGCATTCGGTCGCCGTTACGACCACGACGGGCGACGGGCCCTGCCCGACTATCTCAAGCGGGAAAACTACGAGAAGATCCGCTCGCTCGTCGATCGGGTCGAAACCCATGTCGCCTCGCTGACCGATCAGCTCCGGACCGAGCAGCCCGGCAGCCTCAACGCCTTTGTGCTCCTCGACAGCCAGGACTGGATGCCGGCGCCGGTGATCGAGGAGCTCTGGTCGGAAATCGCCCGGGTGGGGCTGCCCGGCAGCCGGGTCATCTTCCGCACGGCCGGCGAGCGGTCGCCGGTCGAACAGGCCCTTTCCACGGAGACGCGGTCCCGGTTTGAGTACGACCAAGAACGCGCCCGGGAACTCCACCGGAAAGACCGGTCGGCCATCTACGGGATGTTCCACATCTACGAGCGGCTGGGCGACGAGGCATGACGGGCGACTCCGGGGCCACGCGACCCGCCGACCAGGCGGTCGCCATGGATCGGATGTATCGCCTGACACGGCACATCTACGACGCGACGCGGGCCTATTACCTGCTCGGTCGCGACCGGCTCCTCGCCACGGTGGCCACCGGCCCCGAGACGGCCACCTGTGAGGTCGGCTGCGGCACCGCCCGCAATCTGATCAAGCTCGCCCGGCGGCCGCAGCCGGGACTGCTCTGCGGGCTCGACGCCTCCCAGGAGATGCTCGACACGGCCGCCGGCAGCATCGCCCGGGCCAGGGTGCCGGCGGCAGGGCTCGAGCCGATTCGGCTTCGGCAGGGCCTGGCCGAGCAGCTCGACGCCACCGCGATGTTCGGCCTGGCACGGCCCTTCGACACGATTTTCTTTTCCTACTGCCTCTCGATGGTGCCGACCTGGCCCGGGGCAATCGAGGCCGCGCTTGCCAACCTGGAGCCGGGCGGCCGGCTCCTGATCGTCGACTTCTGGGATCAGCGGGAGTTGCCCGGGCTGTTCGCGGCGGGCCTCAAGAAATGGCTGGCCCTGTTTCACGTCCACTACCGTCCCGAGGTCCACGAGGCGCTGGTGGAACTTGGCAACTCCGGCCGGGCCGAGGTCTCCTTCGAGTCGGTCGCCCGCCGCTACGCCTACCTCGCGACCGTCATCAAGCGGTGAGGCCTGGGCTCGGGGCGGGCCCGTATTCCGCGTGCGTCCTCGGGTTGGAAAAGGGTACAGGCACCTCGCTTCGCTCGGAGCCAGCCCCCT
>CALGAS010000295.1 GCA_937959175.1 uncultured bacterium
GAGACTCGAGCCGGGGCGCCGGTGATCGCCACGCTCCTCCAGGCCGGCTGGGCGATCGTGCTGC
The DNA here is from genome assembly GCA_937959175.1 of uncultured bacterium. Classification (GTDB taxonomy): domain Bacteria; phylum Planctomycetota; class Planctomycetia; order Pirellulales; family UBA1268; genus QWPN01. The sequence continues at coordinate 65 of CALGAS010000295.1, forward strand.
TCTGGACCGCTTCGTTCGAGACGATCCTGACGTATGCCGGCGTCGGGCTGGCGATCTTCTCAATGCTCTCGGTGGCGGCGGTGATCGTGCTGCGGGTGCGGCGGCCGGAGATGCCCCGGCCGTTTCGGGTGCCGGGCTATCCGTTGGCGCCGATCGCCTATCTCCTCGGGACGGGGCTCTTGACCGCCGCGGTCACCTGGGAGCGGCCCCTCGTCGCGGCGGTGTCGGCTGCGACGATCGCCGCCGGCGTGCCCGTGTATCGAATCTGGCAACGCCTGGCAGGCGGCACTTGCACCCCCTGCGAAGAGGGGTCATGATTCTGGGCGTAGGGTTTCGCCCGTGACTGGAGCAGCAGACTCGGTGTCTCGCGTCGTTTCATCGTGGCTCGAAAACCCCGACACCCCCCGAGGGAGGCTTCGCGAAATGTGCCGCTGCTGGTTGCTTCTGATTTTCAGCCTCGCGGTCGGGCCACCGATCGCGCAGGCGACCGACCGCGTCCCGGTCGCGATTCCGCCAGCTGGTCAGGATGCCGCCGAGACGCTTGTCGGATCGCTGGAGGCTGCCTGCAATCGCGGGGACTTCATCGGGTTCATTGATCACTTCACACCCTCACACGGCAGGCGGATTCGTCGCTCGATGGAAAATATTTTCATCACGCACGAGCCACGCATGGATATTCGGAAGGTGATGCTCCTGTCGGAGTCGGAAGACACGATCACGTTTGGTGTTCGGTACGCCTGGCATCCTTCGGGAAAACCCGAAGAGGTCATTGCGTCGAGGGTGACTGCCCGGAAGATTGACGGGAAATGGAAACTTGATGGCGAAAAGATCAAGGCCGTGTCTCACACGGACAGCGAGTCTGACTACGGCCCCGACGCCGGCCGCGTGGGCTTCAACCCCTTCAATCCCCCGGCTGATTTGATCGAGCCCGGCCTGGAGCACCTTCGGGGGGATGTTGGGATCCGGCCAGGGCGAGGTTGCGCCGACGGTCGCTGTGGCCGCTGAAAGTAGCAGGCGGCCCGGGAGCGTGGGCCGCCGGCGGCCCGCGAGGCCCTCCAGCGGGTGTTCGCGGGGCCGTTTGCGAACAGTGCCCCTTTCGGGGGTGCTGACGCCGCACCCCCGGAGAAGCGTTCTGTGCCTGAAAACGCGGAACGAAACCGAAGTAGGCCCGGTGTGATTCGAACACACGACCAAGGGATTATGAGACGAAAGTCGTCCTTGTCGGCACGTTGGCCAAAACCGATGTTTTCGGTGTTTCGCCCGCGAAAGCGAGTGATTCGGTGCAGTGGGACGAGTTCGGCATTTGTCCCGGAACCGTCCCGTATTTGTCCAGTTGTGGGCGGTTTGGGCGTACGCCCAAACCCTTATTGCGGTCCTCTCCCGCTCTCCGGCAGCCGAAGCGGTTGGGTAAACTTGGTCAATGCCGAAGATCTTCGAACAAGATGGCTATTCGTTTTTCTTCTACAGCAACGACCATGCTCCGATCCACGTCCATGTTCGTCGGGGTGGGGGTGAGGCAGTGTTTTTGGTCGAGCCGGAAGTGGAACTGCGTGAATCGGCCGGATTGAATGTCAGAGAGCTCTCGCGAGCGGAGGATCTCATCCATGACCACCTCGAACTCATCAAACAAAAGTGGGCCGACCACCTTGGCTGACCGCGCCCTGAGGGCCTGGCATCAGGAAGGGCTGATCTTCATCAGATTTGCCAGCGGCCATGAGGTGAGTTTTCCCATCAAGGGCAACCCGCGGCTGGAGTCGGCCGCCGAGGAAGATTTGGGCCGGATCGAGATCTCGCCCTTTGGGCTGCACTGGCCGACCCTCAACGAGGACCTTTCGTTTGAGGGCATCCTGGCGGGCCGTTACGGTCAGCGGTGACGGTCCGGCGAGTTCTCCCCGGCCCGAGGTGCAGATGCCGGGGCAGCAGGCGAACCCACCATCCCGGCACCCCACCACTGATCACGCCACGGCGTAGAGCGGCTCCGAGACCGGCGTCAGGGCGTTCACAGAGACCTTCAGGTCGCTGACGTCGGTCCGGCCGGCCCGACGCATCTTCGGCAGCTCCTCGATCAGGTCCCGTTTGACCGCCGTGACCGCCTCTGTCACGTCGTCCATCTTGCTCTTGATGCCCGGCGACTCGTCGGTCTTCGCCCGCATGGCCTCCGCGATGGCCTCCCGGATGACGCTCATCTCCGCATCCCTATCCACGCCCAGACGCTCCTAGAAGAAGGCGATCGTGGGGATCAGCGAGATGCTGACCGTGGGGGTGATCTTTGACGCCCTCGGGATCGCCGGTTCGGGCGAAGCGAGCAACCTGGGGCAGAGTTTTACGACGCCGGTTTTGGGAAGTGAGAACAAACTCAGCACCGTCATTCTCAAGTCGGCAACGTTTAACGAGGGGATCACTGCGGCGAACTACACAGCTTCTTTGAGCGTGTTCCTCGATTCGAACAACAACCCGTCCGACTGGAATCCCTCGGGTTCGGCGTTAGCCAGTTCGGATAGCCAGCTCGTGAACCCCGCAGTCGATGGTGCTGGAACGCTATACACGTTTTCATTCGCTTCGCTGCCAACGCTCAGCGATAACACCGTCTACCTCATGGAGATTGTTCGTTCGGGTGGCAGCACCACGAGGCTTGCCTTTGGCACTGACCCAGGGGGCACAGGGACCAGCGGAGGGCAGGCCTTTCGCGGGGTTTCTGGGAGTGGCGGCATACTCCTGAATGGGAACGACTTTGGCTTGGAAATCGTCACGGTTCCGGAGCCTGCTTTTCTGACGTGGGCTGGGCTGGCGATCGGCTTGGCCGCGGTCAGTCGCCGCCTGTCGCAATTTGCCGCCGCAGGATAGGCGACCTTGCAGCCTCCACCCCAGCCCTTCCTGGGGTGTACCAACTTTGGTGCGTTTCACGATTGGCTCGGGCAGCCACGGCAGGCAAGAAGGACAGGCTCCTCGCCGACGGGCTCTACGAGAACATGACCGTCGCCCTCCAGGACTATCCTGTCCTTGCCGGTCGCCTCGGGTGCGAGCCCGTCGAGAGCGCCGTCGAACGGGAGATGGAGGAGATGATGAAGAGGCTGACACCCATCCAGAGGCGGCGGCTCCAGAAGCGTCTGGGCGAGGGTGGCGATGAGGGCGAGGGGCAGGGGGTCGCCTGACCTCACTCGATCTCCACCGGCACTCTGCCGAGCACCACGATCAGGAAGGTGGCGATCGGTCCTAGGACGAGCGACAGCAGGCACCACACCAGCCCGCTCCAGCCCTTGCTCTGGGCGAGGCCCGCGTTGATCAGCGACAGCGTTCCCCAGCCGACGAAGAAGTTTGCACGTTCGTCCATTCAAGTCGGCACTTGCGGTGTGGGCGTGTCCTCGGGTTCCGATCCCACGCCGGCCCGCCCCACGCCCATACCCGCCTGAGTTTGGGCGTGGGTTTGGGTGTGAGACTTTGTCATCACCCAAAATCAGCAAAAACAACTAGGCCCGGTGTGATTCGAACACACGACCAAGGGATTATGAGTCCCCTGCTCTAACCACTGAGCTACGGGCCCGAGTGCTTGGTTGTACGTTTCAGCGGTGACCGGTGCCAGCGAGCCGCCCGGCGGCCCTGCTAGCGGCGGTCCTGCAGTTTGGAAAGCAGGCGGAGGATCTCGAGGTAGAGCCAGACGAGTGTCACCATTAACGCGAAGGCCCCGTACCACTCGAGATACTTCGGTGCCCCCCGCTCCGCTCCCTGCTCGATGAAGTCGAAGTCAAGCACGAGATTGAGGGCCGCGATCGCTACCACGATCACGCTGAAGCCGATGCCGATCAGGCCGCTGCCGAACAGCGAGGAAAAAAGTGGGAAGCCGAACAGGCCCGCGATAAAGGTCACCATGTAGAGCAGGAAGATGCCGCCGGTGGCCGCCACGATGCCGAGCTTGAAGTTTTCGGTGGCCCGGATCAGGCCCGACTGATAGGCCACCAGCAGGCAGGCGAGCGTGCCGAAGGTGCCCCCCACCGCTTGGACAACGATCCCTGGGTACTGAGCCTCGAAGCCCGCCGAGACGCCGCCGAGAAAAAGGCCCTCAGCCAGGGCATAGACCGGGGCGAGCGTGGAAGCCCAGGTCGGACGGAAGCAGATCGCCAGGGCCGAGATCAGCCCGACGATCGCACCGCCGAACACCCAGGGGGCGACCGACCCGATGGCCGAGGAGGGGTCGGCCTCGACGACCGCGAAGGTCCGCGACCAGGTGAAGCAGGCCGAGCCAAAGGCGAGTACGAGCAGGAAGAAGGTCTTCTGCACCGTGCCGTTGATCGTCATCGTGGTGGGAGCCGCGGCACCGGCGTCCTGGCGATAGACGCCAAAGTTTTCAAAGGTGTTGGCGTTGAGCGCGGGGTTGCCGGTGCGCATCGATAGAGCCTCCTGCAAGGTGGGTGACGACCGAACTTTTCAGTCTATACCACCGCGGCGGGGGGCAACGGAATGCCAAGGAAGCCGGCCCGCTTCGACCCGCGGGCAAGCAGGCCTGGCCGCGAGCGACACCGGCTCAGTCGCCGGCGGCCGGTGGGGGTCCTTCGCCGACCCGCTTGAGCAGGCCGAAGAGGTCGCTGTTGGTCGTCAGCACGACCGTTGTATCGCTGCCGAGCGTCGCCTGATAGGTGTCGAGCGTCTTGAGAAAGGCGTAAAAGTCGGCCGCCAGCGGGCTCGAGCCGTAGGCCGCTGCATAGACCTCCGAGGCCTTGGCGTCGGCCTTGCCGCGGATCTCCTCGACCTTGCGGTAGGCCTCCGACTGGATCCGCTTGAGTTCCCGGTCCTTGCGGCCCTCGATCTTGGCCGCCTCGCCGGCCCCCTCGGAGCGGAACCGCTCGGCGATCTGGAGCCGTTCGGAGACCATCCGGTCGTAGATCTTGCCGATCACGCCCGACTTGTAGTTGAGCCGCTTGATCCGGACATCGAGCAGTTCGATGCCCCAAATGCCCATCTTGGGGGCGGCAGCCTCGAGAATCTGCCGTTCGAGTTCCTTGCGGCCGAACCTGATCGGGGGCAGATGGCCGACAAGGGCACCCGCCTCGACCAGGGTCTCATCCTGCTCGGGTTCACGGTCTTTGTCTGAGCGGACCAGTTCGATCAGGTCGTGGCGGGCGACGACGTTCCGCGTCTCGCTGCCGATGATGTCGTCGATCCGGGAGAGCGCGCTTCGCTCATCGCGGAGACTCTGGAAGTAGACCAGCGGATCGACGATCCGCCAGCGGGCGAAGGTGTCGATCACGACATAGAGCTTGTCGCGGGTGGTCATCTCGCTGGGGTTGCCATCCCACTCGAGAATCCGCTTGTCGAACCGGTTGGCCGTCTGGACGAAGGGGATCTTGAAGTGGAGCCCGGGCCCGGAGGCATCATCGACCAGCGAGTTGATCGGCTCGCCCACCGGCCTGCCGAACTGCGTGATCACCACCTGCTCGGTCTGATCGACCGTGTAGGCGCAGCCGAAGATCACGATCCCGGCCAGGATCAGCAGACCGGCTCCGAGCGGCGAGAACATCACCTCCGAAAACCGGCGGATGAAGCGGACGACGGGGTGATTGATCGGGAGCGGACTCACGGGGCGGCCCTCCGGGGCTGGGCGGCCGCCGCAGGGCCGCCGAGGTTCAGGAGGGGCAGCAGTTGCTTGGCCTCCTCGTCGAGCACGATCGTGCCCCCGAGCCGCGGCAGGAGGTCCCGCATCGTCTCGAGGTAGAGCCTGCGACGGGTTACCTCCGGAGCCTTTTCGTA
>CALGAS010000296.1 GCA_937959175.1 uncultured bacterium
GAGCATCACACCCTTGGGCGTGCCGGTCGAGCCGCTCGTGTATTGAAGGAAGGCGAGCGTGTCGCCGTCGATGTCGGGCCGCTCCCAGCGGTCGGACCAGGCCGGCTCGAGCTCGGCATCGACCTGCCAGGTGAGCCCCTCCAGGCTCGGGGCGGTCGCCTTGAGGTTCTCGAACCGGTCGAGGACGTCGCGGGTCGTCAGGGCCACGGCGGCATCGGCGTCGGCAGCGATCGATTCGATCCGCTCGACCGACCTGTTCTTGCGGGGCGGATAGGCGGGCACCGCGATCGCCCCGCCGTAGAGGCAGCCCATGAAGGCGGCGATGAAGTCGAGCCCCGAGGGATAGAGGAGCAGGGCCCGCTTCCCCGTCATGCCCTGATCCATCAGCCAGCCGCCGACCGCCCGGGCCTTCCGGTCGAGTTCGGCATAGGTGATGTTGAGTTCCTCGTGTTCGCCATCGACGAGGAAGGTGAAGGCCCGATCGTGGGGCCGGTAGGCCGCCCGCTGCCGCAAGAGATCGACGATCGTCGGGGCGAATGAGGCCTCGGTGGTCGGATTCGGGATCACGCTCAGACTGCCTCCACCCTCGCTGTCACGCCATGCCGAGGCGGGACAGAACCTGAGGGGTGTTTCGGCCACTGCCTCCCCAGAAGGCCACAGTCTACCCCTGCGGACATGACAATCGGAAGTTTCCGAATGGGCCGATTTGGGGGAGTTTTCCAGCGGCCGCCGGCATTCTAGGCCCAGGTCCGCCCGCTGGCATGTTCGGCCCGGGGCTGGAAGTTGCCAATCAGGCCCCCGATCAGGTCCCACCGGTCGTGGCGACGGACCTCGATGTCGCCCTGCTGGTTGACCCGCACCAGGCAGCTGTCGGTCAGCCCGGCCTTCTGGATCTGCTCGGGGGGCACCTCGTCGGGCTCGATCATGCTCATCAGCGCCCGGCCGGTCATTTCAATGAACTTCATGGTGGGATGAATCCTTCTCCGTCCGTTGCCCCGCCGTCGTTCTACCCGCTGGGGGAGGCCGCGTAAAAGGCTTGTTCGAGAATGACGAAGCCAGCGGGGGGAATCTCCTCGGCCCGGGCCTCGGGGCCGACGTCGACCGCGGCGAGGGCCGCGTCAGCGCGGTGACGTGCCTCGGCATCACCCTTGCCGCCGGCCATCCGTACGAGCACCCCGCGGAGCAGTTTGCGGCGATGGCAAAAGACGTCTCGAACGAAGTGGTGGAATCGCGTCAGGTCGGGAATCGCCGCCCGCCGGCCTGGCTCGAGGTCGAGCCGGACGATCGCCGAATCGATCTTGGGCCTGGGCCAGAAGACGGTCGGCGAGAGAACCCGGAGGATCTCCCCGCGGCACTGAGCCCCGACCCAGACCGACAGGGCATTGTAGGACGACGTGCCGGGAGCCGCCGTCAGCCGCTCGGCCATCTCCCGCTGGACGGTGACAACCGCCGCATCGAACGGCCGCGGGAGGGCGAGGAGGTTCGAGATCACCGGTGTGGCGACGCAGTAGGGAAGGTTGGCCACCAGCAGGAGGCGGCCCCCGGGCAGGGCGGCCGTCGCGTCGGTAATCGCTTCCAGAAACGCCGGGGCGAAGCGGTGCTTGCGGGCGAGGACGTCGCCCTCGACGAGCGTCACGTTTTCTCGGTCGACGAGCCGATCGCGGGCCAGTTGGGCCAGCCGGGGATCGATCTCGGCGGTCACCACCCGGCCCGCCACCGCAGCGAGCCGTTCGGTAAGAGCCCCGGTACCGGTGCCGACCTCGAGCACGACGTCTTGCGGGCCGATCTCGGCGGCCCGGGCGATCAGGTCAAGGAGGTTCAGGTCGACGAGAAAGTTCTGGCCTCGACGCGGGTCGATCGTGAAACCGACCTGGCCGAAGAGCTCCTTGAGGTAGGCGGTCGTCTGACGCGGCGGCACGGCCGCGGGGCCGTCGGGCATCAGGCCACCCCCGACTCGCGGGAGGCCAGCCAGCGGGCCACATACTTGAAGACCAGATCGGTCTCGAGGTTGACCGGGTCTCCCTCGGCCAGCCCGCCCAAGGTCGTGGCAGCGAGCGTGTGGGGAATCAGCGCCACGCTGAACGACTCCGGGTCGACATCGACCACTGTCAGGCTGACCCCGTCGATGGTCACCGAGCCCTTCGAGGCCATCTGGCCGAGCAGGGCAGGGGGGGCGGCGAACCGGCAGGTGTTCCATTCCCCCTCGTCGCAGCGGGAGGCAAGCGTGCCGAGGCCGTCGACATGGCCGGTGACGAGGTGGCCACCGAGCCGGTCAGAGAGCCGCAGCGACCGCTCGAGGTTGACCCGGCCGCCGGCGGCCAGGCTCCCCAGGCTGGTGCGGGCGAGGGTTTCCGGGCCGAGTTGGAACTCGAGTTGGTTTCCCTCGATTCGCACCGCGGAGAGGCAGCAGCCGCTCACGCAGATGCTATCGCCGAGGGCGGCGTCGGCAGCAATCACCTCGGCCTCGACGACCATCCGAACGCCGGGCGGCTCCGGGACAATGGCCACGACACTTCCGAGGCATTCGACGAGACCGGTAAACATGAAGACTCGATGAGGACCATGGGCGGGAACACATCGGGGCCCCCGGCGTCTCGGCCGGAGGCCCGATCCGTGCAGGATAGCGTCTGAGAGGGGCAGCGGTACGGCCGCTCCGAAAACCGCTTGCATATGGTGCCGACGCGGTCACAATCGACGCCGATTCGGGATCCGGCTTTCGGCTCTCCGCTCTCGGCTTTCTCGACCACATCTCCGGAGGTTTCATGTCCACGATCGTCGACGTTCACGCCCGCCAGGTTCTCGACAGCCGCGGCAATCCCACCATCGAAGTCGACGTGACCCTCGCCGATGGGGCCTTCGGACGAGCGGCCGTCCCCTCCGGCGCCAGCACCGGCGCCCACGAGGCCTGGGAGAAGCGGGACGGCGACACGGGCGTCTACCTTGGCAAGGGCGTGCTCGAGGCCGTCGAGAACGTCAACTCCCGAATTGCCGAAGAGCTCGAGGGCTGCGACGCCCTCGATCAGACGACGGTCGACGAGATCATGCTCGAGCTCGACGGCACGCCCAACAAGAAAGACCTCGGCGCCAACGCGATGCTCGGCGTCTCGATGGCGGTGGCCCATGCGGCGGCCGAGGAATGTGGGCTGCCGCTGTAT
>CALGAS010000297.1 GCA_937959175.1 uncultured bacterium
GAGTGCCGGAGGTGGGACTTGAACCCACACGCCCTTGCGGGCAACGGATTTTGAATCCGTCGCGTCTGCCATTCCGCCACTCCGGCTCGAGGGGCAGCCCGTGCAGCCTCTGAGAGTACGCCTCGCGGGCAGGCTTTGCCAGCAGGGGGCGGTCAGCCCCGGTGAGCCGCTACAATGTCGGTGCCTGGCAGATCAGCGGCGGGCAGGGAGACAGTCGACTCTCTGACCCGCTTTCCAATGTAGCGTGAGGGCCATCGTGTCGATCAAGGACCCCTACGAAGACGGTCGCTTCGGCCTCTCCTTCGAGCTCTTCCCTCCCAAGACAGAGGCCTCGGAAGAGGCGATGTGGCAGACCGTCGAGGAACTGCTCGCCTTCGAGCCGTCCCTGATCACCTGCACCTACGGTGCCGGCGGCTCGACTCAGACGAAGACGCTCGAGGTTCTGAGGGTCCTCCAGGAGCGGCATGACGTGCCGGTCGCGAGTCATCTCACCTGCGTGGGCAGCAGCGTGGAGGAACTCCGCGAGTATCTCCGGCAGGCGGGTGACCTCGGCGTGGCGGCGATCGTGGCTCTGCGGGGAGACCCGCCCAAGGGCGAGACCGAGTTCACGCAGACCGCGGGCGGCCTCCGCTACGCTTCGGAACTGGTGGACCTGATCCGCAGCGAGTTCCCCGACTTCGGAATCCTGGTGGCCGGCTATCCCGAGACCCATCAGGAGGCGGCGAGCCCCGCTGCCGACCTCGAGAACCTCAAGCGGAAGGTCGATGCCGGCGGCGACGTGGTCGTCACGCAGCTCTTCTACGACAACGACGACTACTTCGCGTTCCGCGATCGCTGCACCGCCATCGGGATCACCGCTCCGATCGTGCCGGGCATCATGCCGGTCACCAACTACGCCCAGATTCGGCGGATTGCCAGCCTCTGCAAGGCCAGGCTGCCGGAGGCCTTCACCAGCCCATTCGAGGCCGCCGGCGACGACGAGGAGGCCCAGTTCGAGGCGGGTGTCGAGTACGCGGCCCGTCAGGTCGAGCAGCTCATAGCCGGCGGAGTGCCCGGCATGCACCTCTACGTTCTCAACAAGTCGCCGGCGACGATCCGGGTGCTCGAGCACGTCGGCCTCCGCCCCGCCTGAGCGATGCCATGCGGGCTCGCCCCTCGCGAACCCGGATTCCGCGCGCGAAACGCATAAAAGCCCCTCGGCGCGAGCCGGGGGGACTGCGGGCCGTTGAGCGATCCCGGCCCCGGAAGCCCGACTGACCCGTCACCACCAACCCGCCCAATCCG
>CALGAS010000298.1 GCA_937959175.1 uncultured bacterium
TAGCCGGCGAAGAAGAAGAGTCCGGGCCCGGCATGGGCGTCGGTGGTCTCGTCGCTGCCGAGGGCGAAGATCGCCAACAGGACCGCAATCACGAAGACGTCGGCCATCGACCACTTGCCGAAGGCGTGAATCCCGCGGACGGCTGTATCGTGCCAGGCGCGGGAGGTGGTGCTGGCGGCGAGGAGCAGGCCCGCCTTGACCAGTGGGATCACGATTGAGAACAGGAGCACGAGTCCGCCGAGGACGAGGTTGCCCGAATCGAAGAGCCGGCCGATCGCCTCGGCGATGCCCTTCGACTCATACTTGAAGATCACCTGGCCCATCACCGGCACGTCGCGGTAGGCCACCAGCGAGACCGCGGTGGCGGTCACGCCGACGGCAAAGAGCACGAGCGACGCTGCCGTCGCATGGCGGACGGCATACCGCCAGCGGGCCCGGCCCCGGCGGGCGAAGGTCGCAAAGGCGATGAAGGCGGCGGTCAGTCCGGCCAGGCTCCAGCCGAGCAGGCTCACGCGGCGGCCGGCCGCGGTGGCGAAGGCGACGGCCTGGTCGTAGTCGGCATCGGCGAGACTCGCCCCCTCGTAGTAGCCGAAGGTGATCCCCTCGAGGAGCCACTTGCCGGCGTAACTGCTCTTGGCCTCGGCGGTGCTCGCTGCGGCGGCCCGCCGAGTGGCCGCAGCCTGGGCCGTGCTGCTCGAGATCACGCCGACGGCCAGCCAGGCGGCCAGCGGGTAGTAGGCCAGCGGCACGAGCACCGCGAGCAGTGCGAGGAGGCGGGAGGTGACGCGGGGCCTGGACATGATGGTGGTGACCGGGGGATGGTCGTAACGCGGACCGGTGCTTCCACGATCCGCAAACCCTGCCGGACAGCCTCGTTGACGATTGCGTGGAAGGGCTTTTTCGTGCGTTCGTCCAACGCCCTCACTTCGTTCACGACATCGCCGCCGTTGACGAGATTCCTTTGGTCTTAGGAGCCTATCACTTTGCAAACCGATGTGTCTGCATCACCCGAGGGCTGGCGTCTCATGGTGCGGCAAGGGGACCCTGCCGATCAGCGGCTAAAGAAGGCGGCCCGGAGGGCGTCGGCAGCGGCGGTGCTCTTGCCGGCGAGCATGTCCCACTCTTCGCCCAGCTGCCGCCAGGCCGCGGCCAGCGGCGAGCGGTCGACGGCGGCCCGACGATGGCCGCCGCCGAGCAGGCCCTCGTAAACGGCCAGGAGCGCGGCCGCCGAGACGCTCCGATCGAACCGCCGGGCCGTCTCTCGGGCTTCGGCCCGGAGGGCATCGCGGGCTGAAGCCGTCAGCGCGAGCAGCTCGAGCGTGGCCGCAGTGAAGCTTGCCTGATCGGTCTGCGTCAGGAGCCGGCCGTTGCGGCTATCGGCGACGACGTCGCGGGCACCCGGGGCATCGAGGGCGACGACCGGCGTGCCGGCGGCCATCGCTTCGGCGAGCACCAGCCCCTGGGTTTCGGAGAGCGAGGCGAAGGCGAAGCAGTCCATCGCGGCGTAGGCGTCGGCCAGGGCCTGGCCTTCGAGTCGTCCGGCGAGGTGGAGCCGGTCGCTGGAGCCGGCCGCGGCGAAGATGCGGCCGATCTCGGCGGCGGCCGGGCCCTCGCCGACCACCAGGACGTGAAGGTCGGGCCGCTGGCGGGCGGCTGCGGTGAGCGCGGCGGCGAGAAAGGGAAGATTCTTCTCGGCTGCCAGCCGGCCGACGTGGCCGACGACGGCGGCCTGCTCAGGCAGGCCCAGTTCCGCCCGGCCCCGCGAGCGGTCGCCGGCGGCGAAAGCGGCGGTGTCGATCCCGGTGGGGACCGTCGCGATCGGGGAGGCGACGCCGCGGGAGCGGAGGATGGCGGCGACGCTCTCGCTCGGGGCGATCACCTGGTCGCAGAGGTTGGCAAACTCGGTGGCGAGCCGGATGGCAAACTGCCGCATCGCTTCGGAGTCACCCGGCACGTAGTGCGTGTATTGCTCATACATCGTGTGGTGGGTGAAGACGGCCGGCACGTTGAAGCGGGCCGCCGCCCGGAGGGCGGTGTCGCCGAGCAGGAAGGGATGGTGGGCGTGGATGATCTGCGGGCCGAAATCCTCGAGCACCGGCAGGAGCGTGCCGGGCAGCGGCAGGCCGATCGAAAAGTCACTGCCGTTGAAGTTGCGAATCGCCGGAACCCGGACGACATCGGCCTCGTCGGCCATCCCGCCGTCAAACTCCGGGGCCACCACCAGCACGCGATGGCCCGCCTGGCGAAAGGCCTCGCTGAACCAGGCGACCGACCGCGACACCCCGCCGACCATCGGCAGGAAGGTGTTGGTCATCATCACGATCCGCATCGCCAACGCTCCCGAATCCATAGGCTGCCCGCTGTCGTGAGGCAGGGCAGCACTCGCTTTCCATCCGCACGATACCCGACTGGCATGAGGACTGCTCGCCCCGCGAGCGGCGATGCCCGGCGGTCCGGAGATCGGCTTGACGATCGACTGTCACGGGACGGCGTCAGCCGTCGGGATCGTCGAGCAGCTGCTGGAGCCGCTCCCGCAGCGGCTCGGGAAACCGGTCGAGCCAGGTCGCGTCGATCATCTCGAGCGAGATCATGTCGAGGATGTGCACCTGGTCCTTCCGTCTGAAGGCGTTGAGCTTCATCCGGACGAGTGTCTCGAGGGCCACGGTCTGCAGGTCATCAGTGCGGACGGCGGGGAGAATGTCGGGATTGGGCTCGCCGCCCCGCTCGACCGTGCCGACCAGGAGCACGTGGACGGCATCGCGGGCGGAGGCGTCGGGATGCTCGACGAACATGTCGAGGCCGGAGGTGTTGCGATGATGGAAGCCGGCCGCCGTCATCGCGGCGATCATGGCGGGCAGGTCGGCCGGCCGCACGAGGATGTCGACATCCCGGGTCGTCCGGAGGGCGGCTTCGTCGACTTGGGCCACCCAGGCCCGGACGGCATGGCCGCCGATCACCGCGTAGGGAACGCCCGCCGCCTCGAGAATGCCAACCGTCTTCCGCAGCCGTTCATTGACCTTTTCCACGGCTCGCTCCATGCGGGTCCAGAGTTCCTCGCCGGTGATCGAAAACTCGACCATTGCTCCTCCTCGCCACGCGCGGCGGTTGTCGTCGGCAGCTGGCTTGCCAGCCAGCCAGTATACCCGCAGCCCCTCAGCGGCCGTAGACCAGGGCGGGCAGCCAGAGCACCAGCGGCCGCCCAAACCAGACGACCAGCAGCAGCCCGGCGAGTTGGACGAGCACGAAGGGAACGATGCCCCGATAGATGTCGGCCAGGCGGATCTCCGGCGGGGCGACGCCCTTGAGATAGAAGAGCGCGAAGCCGACCGGTGGCGTCAGAAACGAGGTCTGCAAACAGACCGCCATCGCCACGCAGAACCAGAGCGTATTGGCCGCCGCCCGGGCCGCCTCGAAGTCGGCCGGCCGTTCGAAGCCCAGCGGGCTGACGAGCCCGAGCTCCAGCCGGCTGACCACGCCGACGACAAGCGGCAGCACGATGATCGTGATCTCGATCCAGTCGAGAAAAAAGCCGAGGACAAAGACGACAGCCAGGATGACCGCCACCAGCCCGTAGGGAGACAGGGGCAGGCTCTCCAGGCCCAGCCGGATCATGCTGTCGCCGCCGAGCTCGCGGAGGATGAAGGCGAAGCAGGTGGCCCCGATCAGGATGCCGACGATCGAGCCGGTGATTCGCAGCGCCGCCAGGCAGGTCTTCCAGAGTTCGGCGGCCAGCCCGCGGTGGCCCGGCCGCGAGCCATCGGCAGGCATCCGCAGCCAGTGCCAGCAGGCGAGAAAGCCGGCTCCCAGGACGCCGATCCCGCTGGCCTCGGTGACGGTGGCCAGGCCGGCGAAGATCGAGCCCAGCACCAGCACGATCAGCCCGAGGGCGGGGATGACCGCGGCGGCTAGCTGGACGACGGCCCGCCAGCTGAGCGGCGCCGCCGCTTTCGCCAGCGGCGCTGCGGCCGGCGCCAGCCAGCCGATCGCCACGAGCAAGAGCACGTAGAGTCCCGAGAGGACGAGGCTCGGCAGGACCGCGCCCATGAAGAGGTCGCCGACGGGTATCGAGGCCTGGTCGGCCATGATCACCAGCATGATGCTCGGCGGCATCAGGATGCCGAGGGTGCCGGCGGAGCAGACGGTGCCGGCGGCCAGCGGCGGCGCGTAGCCCTGGCGGAGCATCACCGGCAGGGCAAGCAGGCCGAGAAGCACGACTGAAGCCCCGATGATTCCGGTGCTCGCGGCCAGGAGCATCCCGATCGCCACCACGCTGATCGCCAGCCCGCCGCGGACGCGGCCGAAGAGCCGCTGCATCGCGTCGAGCATCCGGGCCGCCAGGCCGCTGCGGTCGAGGAGCAGGCCCATGAAGATGAACATCGGCAGGGCGACGAGTTCCGGCTTGTTGAGCAGGCCCCCGTAGATCCGATTGACGAAGGCGGCGGCTGTGCCGAGGTAGAACCGCGTGCCGGGATGGTCGGCTGTGAGGGTGTAGCCGAGCCAGTCGGTCGCGTAGCCGACGGCGATGAAGATCACCGCCACACCTCCGAGCACAAAGGCGATCGGAAATCCAGTGAAGAGGAGGGCGAGAAAGCTCGCAAACAGGCCGACGGCCAGGGCGTAGGACGGGGCGACGCGGCCCGCCTGCCAGGCGAGCGTTGCGGCGGCCAGGCCGAGAGCGAGGCCGACCGCGGCAACGACGTGACTGCCGCGGCGGGCAGGCTCGCCCACCGGCGCGGGCCGCGGCTCGACAAGCAGCAGGGCGGAGCGGATCAGCCGGGCCACCGCCGCCAGGGCGACCAGCAGGAAGCCGGTCGGCAGGGCCGCCTTGGCGATGAAGGTGAAGGGGAGGCCCTGCTCGTTGACCGACCGCTCGCCGATCGCAAACGACTGGGCAACCGACGCAAAGCCGTGCCACGAGAGCAGGGCGGCCAGCGGGAGGACGAGCGTGAGCAGGCCGACCAGTTCGACCCGGGCTCTCGCCCGCGGGCTCCAGCCCGCTTGGAGGATGTCGAGGCGGACATGGCTGTCTGTAACCAGGCACGAGGCCAGGCCGAGCGTGGCGAGAAAGGCGTAGAGCTGCCAGTGGAGCTCCTCGAGCCAGACGAGATTCACGCCGCAGGCATAGCGGAGCACCACATGCGCGACGATCGCGATCGTCAGCGGCACAAAAAGCACCGCCGCCAGCCGGCCCGCGGCCAGGACGATCGCCTCGCACCAGCCGGCGAGGGCAGCGGCCCCGGCAGCCAGACCGGAGGAGGCCGGCGGCGACGCAGCGTCGGGCTGGAGCGGGGCGGGTGGCATCGGTGGCATCGGGCGATCATAGCGACCGGTCGATTGTGCCTCCGAGGCCCGTGAGGGAGTACACTCGATGAGCGGTGCTGCGGGTTTCCGTCGGCAAAACTCTGTTCCACACTCGCAGCCCTGGAAGGAAGCCGCAGATGCCGAAGCCTGCAAAACGACCGCCGGCCCCGGGATGCCCTCCGCGGCCGGACCGGCGGCATGCATTCACGGCGGCCGCATCGCTGCTGGGCGGCCTGCTGGCCGGCGGCGGCATCGCCCTCGGGGTCGATTGGAGCAACGCGGCCTATCAGGCCTCGGCTGAGGCGATCGCGACGCTCGGATTCAGCCCGATGACGGGCCTGCCGCAGGCGGGCGCGGTTTCGCTGGCCGTCCCGGTGCCCGATCCGACCACCGGCAAGATTCGGATGCAATACAACTTCGGCTGGAGCGATCCGGCCTTCGGCGTCAACGCGGCCGACCCGCTGCTGGCGGGCCAGCGGGTCGGTGACGCCGCCGACAACCTCTACCTTGTCAAGGCGGCGGCCAGCCTGCCCGCCACCGTCACGCTTCCGCGGAGCACGCCCGGCTACAACCAGGGAGCGATTCCCTGGCTCTGCGTCGACGGCACCCGCCTCGCCTACCTGCAGGCCCGCAGCGACCAGTGGGATGCCAGCCTCGCTCCCACCGATCCCTCGCCGCTCAATCCCTGGCGGCGCAACGCGGCGATCGTCGGGATGAACTACGACGTCGAACAGGGGGCCACGCCCGGCGGCTACGCCAACAACTACATCGTGACCTTCGACATCGAGCCGAAGTACGTGTTTCGCCCCAATCGCATCGGGATTCCTTCCGACGCCGCCGCCGAGTCGCCGCCGATGGTCCTGGCCGGGAGCACCGGCACCTATGAAATCGACCCGCAGTGGACGGAGGCCTGGCGGCCCGGGCCCACGCCGGTGATCTACAATGCGGCCGGGACGGCGATCAACGCGACGTTTTCCGACTTTCTCATCAGCCAGTGGAACGACAACACGCTGACCAACGCCTTTCCCTGGACCGGGATCGGCTACACCTACGACTGGTACTACCAGGATCCCGCCCGTTGGTCGCTGGGAGAGGGTGTCGGGCTGGCTGAGTTTCTGGCGATGCCCTCGACCGAAACGTATGAGGTCGTCGTTGACATCGTCAGCGTGCAGACCACCGCCCAACTTCTCGGGCAGACCGAGCAGTTTCCGGGGGTGCCTGTTCCGGAGCCGGCAACGCTCTGGCTCGCGGTCCTGGCCTCCGGCGGGCTGATCACGCTGGCCCGGCGGCGGCAAGCGGGCCCGGCCGCGCGAGCTTCGGCACGGCTCGGAGGCGGGTAGCGGTCAGATGGATGGGCCACGCCAGCCAGCGGCCGAGGGTTCAGGACGCGACGCTGACCCGGCTTCGATCAGCCCTCGCGAGCGGCTCGCGGCGGCTTACCGGGCGACCCGGTATCACGTCTGCGACTCGCCGCTCGGGCCGTTTCTGATTCGCTGCGGGGAGCGGTCGCCGGAAGTAGCAGCGCTGCTGACTGACGAGCCGGTCGGCCAGTGGGCCTTCGTGACGGCGGAGAATCCCGGCTCCGTGCCGCTCGGTCGCGCGGCCAATGCCGAGCGGATGCGGCAGCTGCGAGCGGCGGTCGAGGCTCTCGGCTTCCGCCACTACCCCGGCCGGGGCGAGGGCATCGGCGGTGACTGGCCGGCGGAGGCGAGTCTGCTCATCCTCGGGATCCCGGAGGCGGAGGCCGTCGCGCTCGGCCGGCAGTTTGCGCAGCTGGCGATTCTCACCGGCAGCCGCCACGAGCCAGCCCGGCTCGTCTGGCTCGACTCGCCGGGGTATGGAGTAGCTTCGGGAGGTGCCGGTGCGTAGGCCCCGCCGAGGTTTTCCGACTCAGCCTCAGGGCTGGGTTTCGGCCGGCTTGGCGGTAGCCGGCGGCGGGCTTGGAGCCGATGCTCCGGCCGCTGGCCGGGGCAGGAAGCCGAGTTCGCTCCAGATCCGATACTCGGCGCGAAAGGCCTGGAGGT
>CALGAS010000299.1 GCA_937959175.1 uncultured bacterium
TTTTCAAACAACAGGTCGCGGCTCGCCAACGACAGCTCGCCCTTGGCGATATTTTTGGAGTGGCACCCGAGACAGTGGGTTTCCAGCAGCGGGGCGACATCGTGGCGGAAATCAACCGACTCTGCCGCCGCAGCCCACCGAGGAACCACGAGACAGCAGGAGAGCAGGATCAGCACCGTCAGTCGATTGAAAACGCAGCGGATGCGGTGCCGCCGAACAACGGCCAGCCCCCTGACCAGCGGTGAAAGACCTGTGTCCCGCATGCGTTGTGCTCCCGAGGCAGACGTGTCGCAGACATCAGGGGATGTCTGGGGAGACCCACCGGGTACCTTCCTCCGATACTAGTCTGTGGCCCAGCTGGTATGCCAGCCACAAGAACAAGAAATGTTTTACGATTTTTGAAGTCTTTGTCGCCTGCACCTGCTGGTTCGGTTGGTCGTCTCCTTCTACTTGCTACGGAAGCGGAACGAATACACGTCGCACTCGCGCATCGCGAAACGCAGCCGCACCGGTTTCCCTGCGATGGCGGCAAGGTCCGGGTTGTTCTCCCAGTTCACCCGCCGCTCGATCGCGTCGCCGATGATGGCCTGGCAATCATCCAGGCCGAACCCCGGGAGTGCCTGGCCCGAAGCGTCCTGGATCTCGACCCGCAGCGAGCCGGCTGCCCCGGTGCTGACGTTGACAAACAGGGCATCGCCAGCGAACACGAGACGCTTGGTCCGCAGTTCGCCGCCGCCAACGCCGGCGTTCACGGAGATGAAGCCGTCGGTCCGCAGGGTGTAGCGATCGCCGTTGGCGTGGTACAGCGACATTTCCGTATCACCGGTCGGCACCACGTTCAGCCGGGCGGAGTTCGCCTTCCGAGCCCAGCGTTTCGGGTCGAGGCCCGGTCGGATGAACGCCTCGCGGAAGGTGCGCTGGTAGGCGGTGGAACCGGCCCGCATGGTCATGAGGACGATGTCGGACGAGCCGTTGTTGCCCTCCACCGGCTCTCCCATCTCGATGCCTTGCGTGAAGCGCATCGGCGTCGCGATGTAGATGTGGGGGGCGCGAAAATAGGGATGCGTCTGATTTGTGTAGAGTTGTTCGCCCGGGAGATTGGCGTTGGTGTCGGCTGGCGGTGTCCAGTTGACAAAGTCTTTCGAGGTCGTGCGACTGATCCGCCGCTGACCGATCAGTTCCTTTTTGGGGGGCTCGGTCTTGCTCCAGGTGCGAACAAAACAGACATAGCAGTTTTCGGTCTCGGACCAGAAGGCCGTATTCTGGGAATCGAAGGCGAAGGGGCCGAAGTTCGCGTTGCTGTAGGCAGGCGTCTTCAGAACGGGCGAATCCTTGATCTTGCTCCAGTGAATGCCGTCGGCGCTCTTGAAGGCGCACAGCCCGCTGAAGTCTTTTCCCGCCAGCGCCTTGTACCGGGCATCCGGTTCGACACCGGGGCGGGTGTCGAGGAAGGGCGAGAAGTTGTGGGAGAACGGAGCCTGGCGGGCCAGGATCACATTGCCGCCCTTCGAGCTTTGGATCGTTGTCATGCCCAGGTCGGGGAACGTCCATTCGATGCCGTCGCGGCTTTCCGCATAGCAGGTGATCTCGTTCGGTTCTTTATCTGCGTTGCGCTCCTGTCGCCCCTTCTCGTAACCGGGAATGTCGGAACGATAGTACGCCCGGTAGCGATCCCCGTCCTTGATGATGGTGCAGTACGCGCCGCCCGGCAGGGGACTCTTGGCAGGCGGTTGCTTGACCGGCGTATGCAATCGGAATGCGACGCCCGTCATGCGCTCGACAAGATGGTCGTCGACGAAAAGCTCCAGTCGTGTGCCGATCTCAAGGGGTTTCGTGCTCGTGCTCTTCTCCTCTGCGGGCAGCGATGATGCTGCCATGATCATGATCACGGCAGCGGCCATGATCCGCGGCGCCTTGGGACTGGTTCGGAACATCGATTTTCCTCTTTTGTGGCCGCGAAATATTGGTCCGGCATCCAATGGTGCCAGTTGAAGACACCCGCGGCGAGCCCGTGAGGCGAAAGCCAGCTCAACGCGGGTGCTGGCATTCACAACGAGAGGCGTGGGCTCGGCCAGCGGCAGCGTTTCAGTCAGACGTCAGCTTGAGCTCGAGCCGATTGCGGCCGGGCTCGATGGTGGCAAGCAGGCCAGACGTTTCCGGATTGTTATAACGTTCAGGAACCAGGCTCGTGACCCGCGAGACCGGGCGGCGGTTCTGCTGTTGCTGTTGCGTGAGCCAACGTTCGTAGTCTTCCATGGATGGCTCGGCAGTTGTTTCGGTGGTGACCGCTGATTCGGCCGGGCCGAGTTCCTCCGTCACCTTGCGGACCGACACCCGATA
>CALGAS010000300.1 GCA_937959175.1 uncultured bacterium
CGCTATGGCCGCTCGAGCGGCAGCGGCCGGGCCTTAATCGCCCGGCTGACGCCGCGGGCCTCCAGCGGCGGTGGCGGTCCGCTCGGCGAGGGGCCCAATATCGGCGGCGTCGACACGATCCGGCTCGACCGTGACGTGCGGATGCGGCTGGAGGGCCTCGGCGGCGGGTTTCTTCCGGGCCAGGCGGCAGACGTGGCGGCGGCTGACCTGAAGGCTCCGGCTGACCCTGCCAAGGAGTCGCCTCCCGTGCTCGTCAGCTGCCGGGGGAGCCTCACCTTCAACGTTTCGGCCAACGTGATCACGCTGGAGGACCATGTCGATGTCGTCCGGGCCACCGCCGCGACCGGCGGCAGCGACCGGCTGACCTGCGACCTCCTGGCGATTCTGCTGGGCCACGGTGAAGAAGTGCCCGAGGCAGCCGAGGGTGACCAGCCGGAAGCCGCCCCGACCGGCGGCCTGCGGCCGCTGGAGATCCAGGCCAAGGGATCGCCGGTCATCGCCCGCAGCGACGCCGCCGAACTCGAGGCCCGGGCCGCCCGCCTCGGCTATGAGATCGCCACCCGGCGGATCCTCCTCGATGGCACCGAGCCGGTCTCGCTGGTGGCCCAGGGCACCGAGATGGAGGCCCGCAAGATCGATTACACCCCAGGCCCGCCGGGCGACCCGGGTTCGCTGATGGCCGTCGGCCCTGGCTGGCTACGGACTTCCTCGCAGGGCTCGCCGCCGACCCAGGCCCGCTGGCGGCAGTGGCTGCGGATGCGGCCGGCCGGCGACGGTCATGTCGTCTCGATCGCCGGCGACGCCGACGTCACCGTCGAGACTCAGGGTCGGCTGGCAGCCTCGGAGATGCATCTCTGGCTGGATGTCGCGGCAGCTCATGCCGGCGGTCGCCGCAACGCCTCGGCCGGTCCTGACTTCTCGGGCATCAAGCCCTCGCGGATGCTCGCCCGCGGCATGGTTGAGGCCGATGCCGAACAGGTCGCCGCCCGCACCGACCGGCTCGAGCTCTGGTTTCGCGAAGAGCCGGCCGTCGCGCAGCCGCAGCCGGCCGCACCGGCCCAGCCGGCGGCTCCGCCACCCGCTGCGGCAGTGTCAGCAGCTCCCCAACCCGCCCCACCGCCGGCCGTAGTCGCAGCGGTGCCGCCTCCGGCCCGTCCACAGCCTGCCCGCGGCCGGATCACGGCGACCGCAGCGCTCGTGCGGGGCTTGGTCACGCTCTCGCCGGCTGGCAACGAGCTGGCCGAGATGTCGATGGAGGGAGAGGTGAAGCTCCTCGAGGAGCCGGCACCGGGCAGTCCGGAGGCGGCCGAGCCGGCCGTCGAGATTCTCGGCGATCAGGTGCAGGTCTCCCGGCCGACCGGCTTCGACGCCCGGGCGATCGTCTCGGGGCGTCCGGCAATCGTCCGGGGCCGCGGGCTCGACCTGGCCGGACCGCTGGTCGAGTTCGACCGGGGCCGCAACCGGGTGACGGTCGACGGGGCGGGCACCCTGGCCCTGCCGATGGCAGCCGGAGCGGGCCTCGAGGGGCTCGCGATGACGTCCGCTCCGAAGGATCCGGCCGCCGGCCCCGGCAGGCTCGACGTCGCCTGGCAGGGGCGGCTCGATTTCGACGGCCGCACCGCTCGCTTTAGCGACAATGTCATCGCCACCGCGACCGACACGACCGTGCGGGCCGGGGTGATCGACGTGATCTTTGATGAGCCCTTCGAGTTTGGCGCGACCGGCTCTCCCCGCCCCCGGCGGCAGCCGGAGGTCGCCCGGCTCGCCTGCGGTGGTGGCGTGAAGATCGACAACGAGTCGGTCAACGAGGCGGGTGAGCGGTCGCGGCAGCGGCTATTCGTTCGCGATCTGGTGATCGACCGGGCCAGCGGCGACGTCTCGGGTACCGGCCCCGGCCGGATGACGAGCACGCGGGCGGGGCAGGGGCCGGCGCTCGGCCTCCCGCAGGGTCCGGCCGCCGGGCCTCCGGTCACGCCGGTGGCGGCCACGCCCCGCGGCAAGACGCTCCAGTACCTGGGCGTCGACTTCCAGCGGGGGCTGACGGGCAACATCCATCGCCGGCTGCTCGAGTTTCACCAGCGGGTCGAGGCGATCAACGGGCCGGTGGCCGGCTGGGACGACTCGCTCGATCCCCACGCCTCCGGTGGCCTGCCCGAGGGTGTCGTCGCGATCGCCTGCGACCGGCTCGGCGTCGGCCAGGCCCCGCCGCTGCCGGGCCGGCAGCAGAACACGCTCGAACTCTCCGCCGGCGGCAACGTGCTCGTCGAAGGAGAGACCTTCACCGCCCGCAGCGCCCGGCTCTCCTGGAGCGAGGCCAAGGACCTGCTCGTCTTCGAGGGGGACGGCCGGAGCGACGCCCAACTCTTCCGGCAGCTCAAGGCGGGCGCGAAGCCGTCGACCGCTTCGGCGGGCCGGATCCTCTACTGGCGGGGGCTCAATCGCGTCGACGTCCAGGACGCCCGCTATCTCGATCTTGATCAGCTCGGCCAGGGACCGCTGCCCCAGTTGCCCGGCGGTCGGCCCGGCCCCGGTCAGCCGGCGCCCTTCGCCCCCCGGCCGGTTCCCGGGACCTGAGCCGCGACCGTGGGGGCAGGCTTGCAGCCGGCCCGGCCCCGGATTGCCCGGGCTGCCATGCTTGGCCGCGAGCTTGTCTTCGATGGGGCGGTCGGTCGTGACACGGCTTTGGCGATACCGGGCTTCATGTCCGGCCCGGCCTATGCGATCCGGCGGGATTCCTGGTCGAGCCGCTCGAGGAGAAACGCGAGCATGTCCTGGGAGACGCGGTCGTAGTAGGCCTGGCCGTGGCCGCCGCCGCGGGCCTCGAGCAGGGCCTGATGTGGGATCCCAAGGGCGTTGAGCTTGCTCTGCAGCCGCACCGCCCCGTCGTACCAATGCGTGTCGGAAGGATCGCAGGCAAAGCACTGATGCCGCGGCCAGTTGAGCGGATGGACGTGGAGGATCGCCGTGTCCTGGCGGGCCCGTTCGACGTCGCCATAGATCTCCCAGAGCGTGTCGTAATACTCCCCGTCGGGCCGCTCGTGGGCCTCCCGCATCGCGGCATGAAAGTCGATCGCCGGGGAGATCGCCGCCGCGACCGGAAAGATGTCGGGATGGCGGTAGGCCAGCCGGAGAGCCCCCTGGCCCCCCATGCTCGTCCCCAAGAGGGCGATCCCGGGCGGGGCGACGCCAAACTGTTCGTCGATCGCCGCCACGACCCGCTCGACGACGTATCGCTCGGGCGAAAGGTCCGGATCGAAGCCGGGCACGATCCGGTCGAGCCACCAGGAGCGGCCGGCCCGCGGGGCGACGACCGGCAGGCGGGCGGCCTCGATCGCATCGCGGAGCACCGGGAGCTCCTGGAGCCACCGCTCGCGGACACCGTGCAGGTAGATTACCGCTCGGCCCGGGAGCGGGTCGGCCGGCGTGTGGATCTCGCAGGGGTGGCCGGCAACGTCGGCGACAGTCCAGCCAGGGCGGGGCGGTGGGGGTGGAGGCATCGGGAGGGCGTTGAAAACCGTGACGGGACCTTACCTATTCTAGAGGACTGCGGTGAGCGGGTATTCTGTCGAACCGCCGGGAGCTGTGATCTGCGGCGGGCGGGCGGCCCTCCCGGGCCGCGGGTGGGCAGGCTGCCCTCGGCTCTCTTTTTTCCATCGTAGGAACGCGACCACATGCGGGTGTTGCTCTCGTCTGAAGAACTGGCTGCCGGCGTCGAGCGGCTCTCCGCGGAAGTCCGTGCCGCCGTCGGCCGCCGGCCATTGACCGTGGTGGGGGTGCTCACCGGCAGCATCATGGTCGTGGCCGACCTGATCCGCCGGCTCGAAGGGCCGGTCCAGGTGAGCATGGTCTGGGCGAGCAGCTACCGGGGTGCGGCCACCCGGCCGGGCGAGCTCGAACTCCGCCTCGACCTCCTTCCCGATCTCGCTGGCCAGGATGTGCTCCTGGTCGACGACATCTTCGATACCGGCCACACCCTCGAGGCGTTGCTCAATGAACTTGGCCGTCGGGGGGCTGCGAGCGTGCGGTCGCTGGTGCTCTTGCGGAAAGAGGGGCGGGCGGAGGTCTCGATCGAGCCCGACTTCATCGGCTTCGAGATCCCCGATGAGTTTGTCGTCGGTTATGGCCTCGATTTCGACGGGGCCTGGCGGCACCTGCCCTATCTCGGTGTGCTCGACGAAGACGAGATCGCCGCCACGCGGGCGGCCCGGGTGTCGGCCTGCCAGGATGGCGATGGGAGTGGCTGATCCGATTCTGCTCGTCGTTCGCGGGCTCGACCCGGTCGGCACCGGCCGGCAGGTGGAACTGGCGGCCGGCGGCCTGGCGGCGGCCGGGCGGCTGGTGGCGGTGGCGATCACGACGACCGGCGGCGGCTTGCCGGCCCGGCTCGAGGCGGCCGGCATTCCTGTCCATCGGCTCGGCGGCCGGCCGGTTGGCGACATCGCCGCGACGATGCGGCTGATCGGTCTCATCCGCCGGCTGCGGCCTGCTGCGATCATCGGCTTTGGCCGCTCGGAGGCGGCCCGGGTAGCGATCGCCCGCCGGTTCGGCGGCCGAGCCGGAGCAATCGGTTGGGTGGGGCTGGGGCCGGCCGGTCGTCGCCAGGCCTGGCATATGCGAGGGCTCGACCAGCTGGTAGCCACGTCGCAGGAAGTGGCCGCCGCCTGGCAGCGGGCGGGCCTGGCCAGCGGCCGGCTCGTCGTGGTGCCGCCGGGAAGCGACCCCGATTCCGGCGGCGGCCTGAGCCGGGAGGAACTCGCCGCTCGCCTCGGCCTCGATCCCAAGCGGCAGTGGACGCTCGCCGTCGCCCCGCTCGAGCCGGCGGCCCGGCTGCCACGGCTGCTCTGGGCGATCGACCAGCTCGGCGTGGTCCGCAGCGATCTCGAGCACGTGCTGGTCGGTGCCGGGCCGCTTCGCGAGTCGCTCTGGCGGCGGGCCCGGGCCCAGGAGCTTGCCGACCGGCTCACCGTGTTGCCCGACTGCGAACTGCTCCCCGACCTGCTCGGTCAGGTGGGGCTGGTCTGGCAGTCGGGCGAGGTGGCCCTCGGCGGGGCGATCCTCGACGGCATGGCCCGCGGCCTGCCAGCAGTGGCGGTCGAGAGCGATGCGGCGGGGCAGCTGATCGCGGACGATGAGAGCGGTCTGATGGTGCCGGCGGTGCCGGAGAGCGAGTTTCCCAGAGCGGCGTTCCGGATCCTCGAGGATGACTCGCTCACTCGGCGATACGGCGGGGCCGGAAGGGAGCGGGCCGCCGAGCAGTTTGCGGCCGGGCCCTTCGTAGCCGGGCTGCTCGCGGCGGTCGCGGCCGGGCGGTGAACGATGGCCGCGGGGCGGGCTACGCCGGCTCGGCCGCGAGGGTCTGCCCGGCCGGCGTGGCTCGCAACTGGCCGTCTTCGGCCACGAGCACACCCGCCTTGAAGACCTTCGCCGGCATGGCAAACATCGCCGCCAGATCGCGGTCGGGCCGGTAGCAGACGATGTCGGCGTCGGCCCCGACGCCCAGCTGGCCCTTGCGGGGCAGGCCGGCGATCCGGGCCGGGGCCGCCCGGGTCACGATGCAGAGCTCCTGAAGCGAATACTCGCGGTCGATCCCCGCCAGCGGGCTGCGGGAGCGGACCCGCGGGTGGATCCTCGCCACCGCCTCGCGACGGAAGGCCGCGTCGCCGAGCAGCCGCATCAGGTGCGGGTAGGCGGTGAAGTGGGCCCCGTTGGGGTGGTCGGTCGAGAGGCAGAGCCGCCAGGGATCGCTGACCGAGAGAAACCACTCCAGCCCGATCGTCCACTGCCAGGCGTGGATCAGGTTTTTCTCCTTGTAGGCGATCGGCAGAATCCCGCAGCCCCCCTCGAGATGGCTGTCGTGCGAGACCAGCGGCACGCCCGTGGCGTGGGCGAGGTGCTCGGCCGCGGCCGAGTCGCCCGTCATCGCGACAGTGCCGCCGAAGAGCACCTGGCCGACATCGGCAGTGATGTCTCCGCAACTGTTAAAGCACTCGACCAGCGGGGCGACGCCCGAGCCAAACGACCCCTCGTCGAGGTCGCCGCCGGAGTAGCTGTGGAACTGCACGTGGGCCAGGTGGGCCCGGCGGCCGGCGAGCGACGTCATCGTCTCGCGGAGCGTCCGCCAGTTGCCCGGCAGGCCAAGGTTGGCGGTGTGGACATGCAGCGGGTGGGGCAGCCCGAGATCGGTGACCGCTTCAGCGAGTTGCTCAAGCAGGATCCGCGGCGTGAGCGAATCACCCGGCAGCGGCGTGTCGAGGTCGTGATGGTCGCCGCGGCGGCCCCGTTTCCAGAAGGCAGGACCGCCGGGATTGGCCACCTTGACCGCCCAGCCCCGGCCGGCTTCAACCGTGGCAGCCAGGAGCCGGCGGAGTTCGGCGGCGTCGGCCCTGCCCGCGGCGGCGAGCACGTCAGCCCGGTCGGCGGCCAGGAGGTAGATCCCCTTGTCGAGGATCGGCAGCTCGGCGAGTTCGCGGTGGGCGATGGCGGCGGCCGCCGGGGCGATCGCCGCGTCGAACACGGTCGTGTAGCCGAGCGCGGCGTAGAGGGCTCCGGTGGCGTGGATTGTTGGGATTGCGGCAGGGGCATCCCCGCGGCGGCCGCGGGCCAGTTGCGGGGCGATCCGCCGGCCGGCCGCCACCTTCGGGCCGGCGACGTGGCTGTGGAGATCGACGCCTCCGGGCATCACGACCAGGCCGCCGACATCGATGCGGACAAACCCGGCCGGGTCGGCAGGCGGCTCGACGATCTGGCCCTCCTCGATCCAGATATCGGCCACGACGCCGTCGCGGCCGTTGGCCGGATCGTGAATCGTGCCGCCGACGAGGACGAGCCGGTCGCTCCGCGTTGCCGGGCCGGTCATGATCG
>CALGAS010000301.1 GCA_937959175.1 uncultured bacterium
GTTTTTGCGATGCCGTGTCGCAGTTTCTGCGATGGCACGTCGCAGGAACTGCGACAGCGGAGGCTGGGAACGGGCGGGGACGAAAAAATGTTGTCCTGAAAACTCGCTTTTCCATGGGGAAACAGGCGGGAGTCGGCAGCGGATTTCTCCGGCCGGCACGTTTGGCACAGCAGTTGCCTCTCTTATGCCGCGGGCAATCACCGCCCCCTATAGGAGAACCAGAGATGACACGCACCGCCCTCGCCCTGATCGCCGCCGCAGGCCTCTGCCTGACCGCAGCGGACCACGCCCCCGCCTCGACGCTGAACTTTGCCAATATTGACACCTTCAGCAATACCGATGCCCAAGGCACCCTCGACGGCGTGGGTTTCACCATCGATTTTTCAAACCCAACGTCGGCCGGGAATACGACCATCAATCTCAGCACGGGTGTGTTCGACAATGCCGGATCAGCGAACCAAGGGGCGGCGACCTATGCAAACGCCAATATCTTCCGAATCGACTTCAATCAGGCGATCGACGACTTCGCGCTGTATCTCAATGAGTTCAAAATCAGCAACGTTGGTGGAAGTAGCGGTGTCTACAACTTCAGTTCGGGCCAGGACTTCCGAACCGACTTCACGCTGAACGACAACTTCGTCAACGGCTCGAAAGGGCCGGAGGGCTATCAGATCACTGTGTCGGGGTCGGGGGGATCCGGCATCCTCAGCTTTTCCGATCCGGTGACCACGCTGACGGTGTTTGGTGGCCAACGCGAGAATCTGCCACAGTCCTTCACCTTCTCGGGGGTCGCTGCCGTTCCGGAGCCCACCTCAATTGCCTTCCTGGCAACCGGCGGCCTGGCCGTTGGCGTGGTGGCAGCTGTACGGCGACGCCGCCGCATGTGCCGCTCGGCTGGCTCTCGGCGGTGAGTGCTACGTCATACAGCGGCAGAATCCAGCACCTGTCCGGCGAAGGTTTCTCGACCTACAACACGTGGACCGGCAGCTCACGAGCCGCTCATCAGCTCGACAATCGTCGGGAACGTGCCATTGGCCGGGCTCTTCTTCACGGAAAAACCCGGCTGCCGACGACCGTGTTGAGCCGAAACATCGAACGGCGGTGGCGGACGAGCGCGTCGAGATACTGCTGCGAGATCTCGGCATAGCTCCGCTGGGCCTCGATTCGGGAGATGGCCACCGGCTCATCCGGATCGGGGCTGGCGAGGCTCAGCTTCAGGTTTTCTTCCGCTGCCGGCAGGATCTCGTCCTGAATCCGGCTGATGGTCGCCCGGGTGACCTGAAAGGCCGCCTCGGCCCGTTCGACTTCCAGTCGGACCTGCCGCTCGAGGTTTTCCAGTTGGGTGCGGGTCTGCACGACCGTGTGCTCGGCCCGGGCGATATTGCCCTGGTTGCGATTGAAGATCGGGAGCGGCAGCGTGATGCCCATCGCCCAGGAATACGAGGCCCGGTCGCCCGGGTCGAGCCCCTCCTGGGCGGTGAAAGGCTGATAGAGCAGGAAGGCGTCGTCGATCCGGTTGGCGTGGGCCAGCCGCACCTCCGACCTCGCCCGGTCGATTCCCATCCGGTAGGCATGCAGGTCGGGCCGGTGCTGGATCGCCTCGGCGACCAGCCGCTCGACCGGGGGCGGCTGCAGGTGCAGCCACCGCAGCCGGCCGCGGACCGGAAAGGTCTCGGCCTCGGCCACCGGGATCGACAACAGCGCCGCAAGGGTTCGCTTGGCATCGTCGAGCGTCTCGCGGGCCTCCAGCAACCGCAGGTCGGTGCTGTCGATCTGGATTTCCACGTTGTTGAACTCGGTGCGGCTCAGTTCCCCGCGCTTTACCAGCGGCGCCGTGATCCGCCGCTGGGCCTCCAGGCTCTCCAGGCCCGCCTCCAGGAAGCGGATCGTGGCCTTGGCCGCCAGCACGTCGGTCCAGGCGGTGTAGAGATTGTCGATCTGGAGCCGGATGGCGTCTTGATAGAGCGCCTCGGTGATCCGCTGGGCCCGCATCGCGACAGCCAGCCGTTTCTTCCGTTTGCCGTTGATGTCGATCGGAAGCGTGATGTTGGCGTCGTACTGGGTCGGGCCGCCGCCGGAGCCGTCGAAGTTGCCGTAGGGAATCATCGACGAATCGGTGTAGATCAGCGGATTCCCCCGGAGCCCTGCAGTCAGGACGTCGGCCCGCGCCTTCGAGATCTCCATCTCCTGGGCCCGCAGTTCCAGGTTGAGCCGCAGCAGCCGGTCGATCGCCTCGCCGATCGTCATGCCGTTCGGCGGCTCGGGCAGCAGCTCTGCCGGAATGCCGACTTTGACGGCAGCAGCTCGTTTCTCATCTGGTTCCGGCAGCAGGGTCACCGGCTCGATCGCCAGATCTGATTCCAGTCCGAAGGGTTCCGGGGGCTGCGTGATGCCCCGCGGCACCCGGGGATAGTTCGGCCCCGGCCCGACCGGAATCACCGCCTCGACCCCGCCGCCGCCGTCGATGTCGACGGCGCCGCTCATGCCGGGCGGCGGCGGCAGGAGCGACCCGCCAGGGTCTCCTGGATCGGCCAGGGCCGACACCGCGGTCAGAACGACCAGCCAGCAGGCGGTCGGCAGTCCGAATCGATGTGTCAGCCGGCTGGCGTGCATCATGCTGCGGCAAGGGGTCTGCGGCACCGCCGATCACCGCGTCCTGCGGTGGCAGCGTGACTCCACGGGCTGCTCGAGGCTTTCAGCCCCGGGAACCGCTCTGATCTAACGATTGAGTCGGTTGCAGCGGACAGGATGACTGAAAGGCGTCGCGTCAACCGCTACACAAGCCAGAACCCCCCCCAATCTCCGGCGCTACCCCCTTTCTCGCCCCCGCCGCCGCGGCGCGGGAAACGCGTTTCGCTCCCGCGGTGCTACCGCAAGAACGGTTTCGCGACGGTGCTACCGGGGAGGTGGGT
>CALGAS010000302.1 GCA_937959175.1 uncultured bacterium
CGACACTCCGCCGCCGCCTGCGGCTGGTCAGCCCCGACCCCCCGCCAGCCCGCCACCACCCGGAGCGGGTGAGATGGGCCGCAACGGGGACAGGCTCGAATCGCACGGCTGTCGCGTGCGACACGCAATAAAAGCCCCCCGGCGCGAGCCGGGGGGACTGCGGGTGATTGGGCCGTCCCGGCCACCGGGAGTCCGCCGAGTTCCCCGCCACCCAAATCCCCCGACCGGCCGCGCCCGATGCTTCGGGGGTGTGAACGCCGCTCGGGCTTCCGGACACGCCTCTCGCCCAACGGCCCGCCGTCCCCCCGGCTCGCGCCGGGGGGCTTCTATGGAAAGGGGACTAGCGAAAAGGGGGCTGGCTCCGAGCGAAGCGAGGTGCCTGTACCCTTTTCAAGCCCGAGGACACGCCTCGCGCCCAACGACCCACCGTCCCCCCGGCTCGCGCCGGGGCTCTTCTCCGCCCAATCCCCACCCCGGAACCGCTTGAGCAACCCCAGATGACCGCCCCGCATGGAATCATCGAGCGGCTTGCGGAACTTGCCTCCGAAGGGCGGCCGTTCGTGCTGGTGACGCTCGTCGAGGTGGTCGGCAGCGCCCCGCAGGACATCGGCACGAAGATGCTCGTCGATGCCGGCGGGCTGCGGTTTGGCACCGTCGGCGGCGGTCGCGTCGAAGCCCAGGCGATCGCCCGGGCCCAGGAACTGCTCGCCGAGTCCGACCCGCCCGCCTGCCTGCTGGTCGAGTGGAACCTCCAGCAGGATGTCGGGATGACCTGCGGCGGCGTGGTCAAGCTGCTCTTCGAGCCGCAGCTGGTCCGATCCTGGCGGGTGGTGATCTTCGGGGCCGGCCACGTGGCCCAGGCGGTCGTCCGCTGCCTGCTGCTGCTCGACTGCGGCGTTGTCTGCATCGATTCCCGGCGGGAGTGGCTCGAGCGGCTCCCGCAGTCACCGCGACTGGAACGGCTCGAACTGGCCGAGCCGCGTGACTGGGCGTGCCAACTCACCGCTGACGACGCGGTCGTCTGCATGACGATGGGGCACCGCACCGACCTGCCGGTGCTCGAGCGGATCCTCGCCGCGGAAGCCCGCCCCTGGTATCTCGGCGTGATCGGCAGCGCCGCCAAGCGGAAGGTGCTCGTGCGGGACCTCGTGGCAGCCGGCATCGAGCCGGCGGCTGCCGAGACGATCCGCTGCCCGATCGGCCTGCCGCTGGGGGGCAACCAGCCCGGCGAGATCGCCGTCAGCCTCGTCGCCGAACTCCTCGAGCTGCGTGGCCGCCGTGGCGGGCAGTTGCAGGCGGGCGGCTAAGCGGCCTATCCTCGCCGCCGCGATCGAGGTGCCAGTCCAGTTTTATCCGGCACGATCGTTGAGTGTTTCGTGAGAGCGGGCGTGGGCGGACCGTCCTCCGTGGAAGCGGGCTTGGAGCCTGCCCATGCCGCAGGTTGCAAACCTGCGGCCACGGGAGAGGATCGCATCTGCGGCAACAGGGGATTCGGGAGGACTGCCCCAGTACGATGAGTAAAGTCACCTGCCGGCCCGCCAGCCATGCCCTCTGAGATCACCTGCCTTCGCGTCGCCGTCGCTGAAATCCTGCCGCTGCGGCACCGGATCCTGCGGGCTGGGCTGCCTGCCGAGACCGCCCGCTTTGAAGGTGATGACGAGCCAGGCACGCGGCACTACGCGGCGGCCGCCGCCGACGGACCACTGGCCTGCCTGACGCTCATGCCGTCCGCGTGGGAAGGGCGGCCTGCCTGGCAGCTTCGCGGCATGGCGACCGACGCGGCCGTGCAACGCACGGGGCTGGGCCGCAGGCTTCTGGAGGTGGCCGTGACCGAGGCCCGCCGCGACGAGCCCGAGCGAATCTTCTGGTGCAACGCCCGCACGACCGCGGTCGGCTTCTACGAGCGGCTCGGATGGCGGGTTGTCTCCGAGACCTTCGAGGTCCCGACCGCGGGGCCGCACGTCGAGATGGTGCGGGACACGGAGGGTGTGGCTGGGTCGACCGAGGTCCAGGACAGGCTACAAGCCTGTCCCCACGAGGTTTCTTACGGGGCTGCACACGGCGGTTCTCACGGGGTGGGAGCGGGCGATGACACGCCCGAGCCTACGCGGCCGCCGGTCGCGGGCTTCATCGCGGTCGAGCTTGCCTTTCTGGCGGCGGCCCACCTGCTTGGCGGCCCGCCATGGGTGGCGGTCGGCGTCGTGGCGATGATCGGCCAGGTCGCGGCCGACTTCCGGCTGCGGCCGCTGGTCGGGCTCGCTCCGGCTGTCGGCTGGATGGTCGCCCATCAGCTCACCGGCAACCGCGAGCTGTTCTTTCCTTACGCGATGGCGCTGGCGGCCCACCTGGCCGGGCAGTTCGGCGGCCGGGGCCGGACGGCGGCGGCCGTTGCCGGCGGGCTCGTCGTGGCGGCCTTCATGGGGATCCGGGTGATCCAAGATGCGACCGCCCGCGTCTTGGCGGTCGAACTGGCCGTGGCTGTCGCGATCCTGGCGGCCGTGGTCGCGGCGGTGCCCTTGATGGCCCGGCGGCCCTGGGGGGCGGTGGCCGTCGCTGCCGCCGCGTCGCTTGCGGCCTACGCCGGGCTGGCCTTGTAAGCCGGGCCGGGAACAAGCCGGCCAATCGGCGGCCCGACCGGTTCGCCGTCGCGGGCGATCACCTGCCCGCGGAGCACCGTCTGCCGGATGCGGCCGCGGACGACGCGGCCGAGATAGGGAGAGAGGCGGTGGCGATCCCGGAGGGCCGCCGCCTCCAGCGGCCGGGCAACGGCGAGATCGACGATCGAGAAGTCGGCTTGGCAACCCGGCTCGAGCCGGCCGCGGTCCGCGAGCCCGTAGCGGGCAGCCGGGGCGGCGGCGACCAGCTCGGCGAGTCGGGCCAGCGGCAGCTGCCGCTGGGCGTGGCCCTCCTCGAGCATGAGACCCAAGAGCGGCTGGCAGCCGGAGATGCCCCCCCAGATTTCGAAGAAGTTGGCCGACTGCTTCATCGTCGCGGGCGCCGGTGAGTGGTCGGAGGCGATCAGCATGATCCGGCCGTCGGCCACCGCCTCCCAGAGGGCCGCCTGTTCGGTGGCGTCCCGCAGCGGCGGAGCACACTTGGCGACCGCCCCGAGCCGCCGGCAGTCGTCGGCGGTCAGCACGAGATAGTGGGGGCAGGTTTCGCAGGAGACATCGACGCCACGGCTGCGGGCCTCGGCAACCAGGGCGACGCCCGCCCCGGAGCTGACGTGCACGATGTGCAGGCTCGCCCCCGTCTCGGTGGCCAACGCGATCGCCCGGCCGATCGCGATCGTCTCCGCTTCGATTGGCCGCGAGGCGAGATAGTCGGCGGCGGAGAGCCGGCCGGCTGACAGCGCCTCGGCGGCCAGCCGCCGGGTGAGGGCGTCGTCTTCGGCATGCACCGCCACCGGCAGGCCGAGGGCGGCCGCGGCGGCCATCCCGGCGGCGAGCGTCGCCTCGTCGGCCGCGGGGAAGTCGGCGATGCCGCTGTCGCTCATGAAGGCCTTGAAGCCGATCACGCCCCGCTCGGCGAGTTCCGGCAGCCGGTCGACGCGGCCCGGCACGATCCCGCCCCAGAAGGCGAAGTCGGTGCGGGCGGTGCCCCGGCAGGCGGCGAGCTTGGCGTCGAAGGATGGGCCGTCGAGCGTCGGGGGTGAGGCGTTGAGCGGCATGTCGATAAACAGCGTGCCCCCGCCGGCGGCCACCGCGGCCGACCCGCTGGCCACCCCCTCCCAGGCCGCCCGGCCGGGATCGTTGAAGTGAACGTGGGAGTCGATCACGCCGGGCAGCAGGTGGCAGCCGCTGGCGTCGATCGTCTCGCGGGCTTCACCGGCGAGCCCGGGGGCGATCTCAGCGCAGCGGCCATCGGCGACGGCCAGGTCGGCCGCCACCGGACCGGCAGGCGTGACGACC
>CALGAS010000303.1 GCA_937959175.1 uncultured bacterium
CTTTTATGGAAAAAGGGGACTGGCTCCGAGCGCAGCGAGGTGCCTGTACCCTTTTCAATCCCGTTCCGTCTCGGTGGGCGAAGAGGTTCTGAGAGGCCCAGAAAATCGAGACGGGCTTGCATTTCGGCTCGTTTCAGGCACATTTGTGGGCTTCCGCGGTTCGGCCGGCCGAATCGCTCCCACCGTCCATCGGCGTCCGAGTTTTCAGTCATGCGTACGAAAAGTGTCGTCCCCCGGCTGCGGGCCAAGAAGCGTCTCTTCAAGCGGGTCAAAGGCTCGGTGGGCGGCCGCCGCAAGCTGCTTCGCACCGCCAAGGAAGCGGTCATCCGCGCCGGTGTCTACGCCCATCGCGATCGTCGTCGCAAGAAGCGTGACTTCCGCCGGCTCTGGATCATCCGCATCAATGCCGCCTGCCGGGAACGCGGCCTTCGCTACAGCCAGCTGATCGCCGGGCTGGCGAAAATCGGTTGCGAGCTTGACCGGCGGACGCTGGCTGAGATGGCGGTCCTCGATCCGACCGGCTTCGACGCCGTGGTTGCCGCGGTTCGTGAGGGCCTGGGCCTGCCGGAGGCGGCCGCGGTCGCGTGACGAACGTGGCAGGCAGTTCGCTCGACACGTTCTTGGGCCAGCTCGAAAGCCTCCGCGCGGATGCGGCGGCCGCCCTCGAGGCTGCCGCTGATGCCGACGCCCTCGAGGCTGCCCGCGTCGAGTTTGCCGGGGCCCGCAGTGGGCGGCTCAAGGCGGTGCAGAAACTCCTCGGCACGCTCGACAAGGCCGACAAGCCCGCGGCCGGCAAGCACTTCAACGATGCCAAGGCGGCCGTGGCGGCGCTCTTGGAAGCGGCCCAGTCCAGGCTGACATCAGCTGCCGGCGACGGGCAGGCCGACGCGATCGACGTGACCCTGCCGGGCGAACCGGTCCGACTGGGCCACCTCCATCCGATCACCCGCACGATCCGTCAGGTGCAGGAGATCATGGGGCAGCTCGGCTTCGAGAGCGTCGACGGCCCCGAGGTTGAAGACCAGTGGCACAACTTCGAAGCGCTGGCGATTCCCGCGGAACATCCGGCCCGTGATCCGCTCGACAACTTCTACCTGGCAACGGCCCAGGCTGCCGATCCGCTCCTGCTGCGGTCGCAGACGAGCACCGTCCAGATCCGGGTGATGGAGAATCGCGAGCCCCCCTTGAGGATCGTCTCGCTGGGCCGGGTCTATCGGCCCGATACCGCCGATGCGACCCACTACCCGATGTTTCATCAGGTTGAGGGCCTGCTCGTGGAGCCAGGGATCACGATGTCCCATCTCAAGAGCGTGCTGCGGCTGTTCGCCTCCCGCTTCCTGGGTGGCGACGTGCATGTCCGCTTCCGCCCCTCGTTCTTCCCCTTTACCGAGCCGAGCGTCGAGGTCGACATGGAGTGGGGCGGCCGCTGGGTGGAGATGGGGGGCGCGGGCATGGTCGATCCGTCCGTGCTGGAGGCGGTCGGCTACGATCCCGACGTGGTGACCGGCTTCGCCTTCGGCCTGGGCGTGGAGCGGATCGCTGCCCGCCGCTATGGCGTGGCCGACATCCGCGACTTCTACCGCAACGACGTCCGCTTCCTGCGACAGTTCTGAGAGGCGGCAGCGATGATCATCTCGACCTCCTGGCTGGCCGACTTCGTGCAGCTGCCGGTAACGGCCGACGAACTGGTCGATCGGCTGGCCCTGGCCGGGCTCAACCACGAGTCGTCGACGCCGGTGGGCGACGACATGGCCATCGAGCTGGAGGTGACCAGCAACCGTCCCGACTGCCTGGGCCACATCGGCGTCGCCCGGGAGGCGGCGGTGCTCTTCGAGCGGCCGCTCGCCGTGCCCGATCCGCGGCCGCTGGAAGGATCTCAGGAAGCGACCGGCCGGGTGGGCGTCGCGATCGAGTCGCCCGAAATCTGCCCGTTCTACTCAGCGCGGGTGATTCGCGGCGTGCGGATCGGGCCGAGTCCGGGCTGGCTGGTCGACCGGCTGCGGACGGTGGGGGTGGCAAGCGTCAACAACGTGGTCGACGTCACCAACTACGTGATGCTCGAGTCGGGCCAGCCCCTCCACGCCTTTGATCTGGCCCGGATTCACGGCGGTCGAATCGTCGTGCGGCGGGCCGTGCCGGGAGAGCCGTTTCTGGCGATCAACCACAAGACCTACGCCCTC
Source organism: uncultured bacterium (assembly GCA_937959175.1). Classification (GTDB taxonomy): domain Bacteria; phylum Planctomycetota; class Planctomycetia; order Pirellulales; family UBA1268; genus QWPN01. The sequence continues at coordinate 2,181 of CALGAS010000303.1, forward strand.
GATGACAGGATGTGCGTGATTGCCGATGCCGAGCGGCCGGTGGCCCTGGCCGGCGTGATGGGTGGCGCCGACAGCGAGATCACCGAGGACACCGTCGACGTGCTCCTCGAGTCGGCCCAGTTCGCCCCGCTGCCGGTGCGGGCGGCGGCCCGCAGCCTGGTGCTGGCCAGCGGATCGAGCTACCGCTTCGAGCGCGGCCCCGACCCGGCGATGGTCGACTGGGCCAGCCGGCGGGCGGCCGCCTTGATCCTGGAACTCGCCGGCGGCGTTCTCGATCGAGGCGTGGCCACGGCCGGCGAGCTCGCCTCGACTCCGGCCACGATCACCCTCGCTCCCGAGCGGGTGGCCGAAGTGCTCGGCGTCGAGATCCCGCCCGAGCGGCAGCAGAAGATCCTGGGGCCGCTCGGCTTTCGACCCGAGGGCGGGACGAACCGCTGGCTGGCGCCGACCTGGCGGCGGGACTGCTGGCGGGAGATCGACCTCGTGGAGGAGATCGCCCGGATCGAGGGCTACGAGGGGGTGCCTGAAGACGTTCCCATCGCGGCCAGGCCGGCCAGCCTCTCCGACCGTGAACTCGCGGTCCGGCGGGTCGGCGAGGTGCTGGTGGGGCAGGCTTTCTGCGAGGCGATGACCCGCAGCGTCGTTGACGAGCGGCTCTCGGAGATGGCGAGTCCGTGGAGCACGAGCCCTGCGATGGTCATCTCCCCGGCCCTGGTCCGGGGGGCCGACCGCCTCCGGCGGAGCCTGCTGCCGAGCCTGCTGGAGGCCCGGGCCGGCAATGCGGCTGTCGGGGTGCATGATGCAGACCTCTTCGAGATCGCCCGGGCCTACCTCGCCTGGCCGGCGTCGCAACGCGATGCCGCCAGCCCGGCCGAAGAACCGCTGCTGGCGGCCTTTGTCTCGAGCGGCGGCTTTCTCCGGGGCAAGGGGCTGGCGGAGGCGATGCTTACGGGGCTGGGGGTCACAGACCAGCCTGCGGCGGTCATCGACTATCGGCCGCTCGAGCTGGCTCCCTTCGCCCCGGGCCGGGCGGCTGAGATCGTCTTGACCCGGGCGGGCCAGCCGGCCTGCCGGGTGGGCGTCGTCGGCGAGATCGCCGCTGACATCCTCGCCGCATTGTCACTTGCCGAGCCGGTTGTGGCGGCCGAACTCCGGCTCGACCGGCTTGACTTCGCAGTCGGAAGCCAGCGGCCGCTTCAGCGGCCCGGCGAGTTTCCGGCGGTCGAGCGAGACATCAATCTCGTCGTTGCCGAGAACGTGCCGTGGGGCGAGGTCGAGCAGACGATCCGGTCGGCCGGCGGCGAGTTGCTCGAGTCGGTGCGGCTGGCGGAGGTCTGGCGGGACGCCGAACGCCTGGGCGAAGGCCGCAAGAGTTTCGTGATCACGCTGACGCTTCGCAGCCGCACAGGCACGCTCACCGGTGAGGAAGCGACCGCAGCGGTGCAGACGGTCATCGACGCCGCCACGCGGCAGTGCGGCGCCAGCCTCCGCGGCTGACGGCAGCCGGAAGCGAGACGGCCCGCCGCCCCGGCGACGTGCCGTGTCGTGGGCGGCTTGGTTGTGGACGCGGATTGGGCGGGTTGGTGCTAGGCCGTTGTGCCAGGTGCTGATCGCGGCTTGGGCGGGTTGGTGATGAACGGGTTGCGGGCTTCCGGGGACGTCTCTCGCCCAACGGCCCGCCGTCCCCCCGGCTCGCGCCGGGGGGCTTCTATGGAAAAGGGGACTGGCT
>CALGAS010000304.1 GCA_937959175.1 uncultured bacterium
CTTTGTCTCTCCCGCTGTCGACCCCCTGCTTGCGATCGACCAGCCACCACTCACGCTGAGGACGGACGATTTCGCGCTGCTTGGTTCGGGAGCGTTGGTCCGGCAGCGGGAGCCGCTTCGCGCCGAGCAGATTCTGGCCGCCCTGCCTCCTCCCGAGCCGCTCACCGTCGCCGGCGAGCCGCTGCGGCTCGGGATGCACGTGGTGCGATCGTGGCGAGACATGCGAGGCAGGCCCTCACTCCTGCTGGAGGTCGTAGCCCACGCTGTCGGCGGTGGGCCGGATCCCGAACGATCTGCAGCTCGGCCAATCTGCCTCGTCCTCGATCAGTCGGCCGCCGGCGACGGGTTGGCCTGGCCTCGAATCTGTCGTGGCCTGGCGGCGGTCGCCGGACAACTTTCACCGGCAGACCGCGTGACGCTGATCCTCTGCGGACCGCGGCCGCGGGTCGCCCTCGAGCGGGCCGCTCCTGGACGGCTGGCAGCCCTGGCTACCGATCTCGAGTGGCTGCCGGCAACGAGCTCGGCTGATCTCGACGCCGGACTTCAGCTTGCCCAAGCGGTCGCCGACGGGAGCCACACGATTGTCGTGTCTCACGACGGCACGCTCGAGCGGGGACGCGAGACGGTGCGGGCGGCGTTGAGTGGCTGGCACCGCCATCGGGCCGAAGTCGGAGGTGACTCGCTGGAGGCATCCAGCGACGGCGGCCCGCGGTTCATCATTCTCGACCCCGCCGCCCCGCGCCGCGGCCGCGCGGGCGACCCGACCTTCGGCCGCACCGGGCTGGATTCCGTCTCGATCCGACGGGCCATGATCCGTGAGGTGCTGCAACGGGAAACGACGGTGGCCGCAGACTGCCGGCTGGAGGTTCGGTTCGATCCGGGGGCAGTGGCAGGCTATCGGCTCCTCGGCCATCGCCAGTCTGCCGTCGAATCACTCTCGACGACCCAACCAGAGGCGATCGATCTCCACGTCGGCGAGACGGCGAGGGTTGTCTACGAGGTGATCCCCCGCCGCTCGCTCGACGAGCCCCTGGCCACTGCGATCCTCCACTGGCGGCCTCCAGCCGGAGCCGCCCGGGCCGTGACGACGCGGGATCCGGGCTCGCAGCCCGATCGCGGTGCGACGACTCCGTCACCGCATGGCTGCGAACTGCTCCTGGCTTCGATCCTCGGCGAGACCTTCGGAGCATCACCGCACGTCACCCAGCGGGGGCCGCCCCTGGCAGTGGCTGCCGGCGTCTCGACAGCCTGGAAGGACCGGGGGGATGTGACACCCGTCGGAGCAACGCTCATCCGCTGCTTGGACTCACGGCGAACGTCGACGCATCACCGCGACTGACCGCAGCCATGCCGAGCGATGGCTGGCAGCAACTGGCCCGGTCCGCTCGTTTGCGGCCCAGGTTTGACGGCCTGGAAACGGCGTCTCACAATGCATTTTTTCAAGTGTTTCCGATCGAGCAGGCGACCATGACGATGACAGTTATCCGCGGCGGCTGTTTTCTGCTGGTTCTCATGGCGACTCTGCGGGCTTCGGCTCAGCCGACCCAACCCGCTGACGCCCCGCCGGAGACGGCCGCTGACAGATCGAGCCGGCTCCTGCTCGAGGCGCTCGAAGATCGGGAGATGCCTGATGTCTCCCTCGAGGTCATTGACCGCATCGAAGCCGATCCCCGGGCCTCCGCCGAACTGAAACGGGAGGCACTCTTCCGACGGGCCGGTGCCCTGATCGGCGTCAGTCGCACCGAGGCCGACCGTGCCGAACGCAACACAATGCTCGACCAGGCGCAGGCCGCCCTCGAGAAGTTTCTCAGCGAAGGGAAGCCGAGCGGGCGGCAGGCGATCGCCGCCTACACGCAGAAGGGCAATCTCCTTGTCGAGCGGGGACGTGCCAAGGCCGAACAGGCAAGCCGGCCCGGTGCCGATGCCGCGAAGCTTCGGGCCGAGGCGGCCAGCTATTTCGATGAGGCTGTCAAGGCGCTCGACGGCAACGCCAAGCCCAACGAGAAAATCACCGAGGTCACCAATGCCGAAGACGCGGTGCTCGTCGTGCTCCGGCAGGTTGATGCGGAGATCGCCGAGCTGAAGCGTCCCGTGGCGGACGCGGGCAAGCCTGGCAAGCGACCGAGAAAAAAAGACTTGGAAAGAAAAGAAGCGTCGAAGCAGGACGAGGAGAAGGAGGAAAAGAAGGAGGAAAAGAAGGAAGAAAAGCCGAAGCCCCCGGCAGAGCCTCGCAAGCTCACCTTCCAGGAACGACGCCGGCTGGAGACGCTGGAAGCGGAGCAAGAAGCCCTCCGGGCGAAGCTGATCCAGACGCGACTCACGGCGGCCGCCGCGGTGTTTGAAAAGGCCAAGGCCTATCCTGAAACGTCGAAGGAGTGGACAGAGGCCCTCGAGGCCTCGACCAAACGCTTCAAGGAAATCGCCGAGAAATACCCGACCAAGGGGGGTGGCCTGTTTGCGCTGTATTACGAGGGGCGAAACTACGCCCTCCAGGGCAAGTGGGAGGTGGCCTTGAACACCCTGGCTCCTCTGACGGTGATTGACCAGCGAATCCCGCTTGCGATCCTGCTCCGGTCTCGGGCCCT
>CALGAS010000305.1 GCA_937959175.1 uncultured bacterium
GGCGGGTTAGCTGGGCTTGCCGATGGCGAAGACTTTGAAGCCTTGGGCTTCGAGCTCGGCGCGGGGGAGGATGTTGCGGCCGTCGAAGATGAAGGCGGGCTTGTGCATCTCCGCGTGGATCTTGCCGAAGTCGAGCGTGCGGAACTCGTCCCACTCCGTCATCACCGCCAGGCCATGAGCACCGGCGGCGGCTTCTTCGGCTGAGGCGGCGATCACCAGCCGCGGGTCGTCGCGGTCGGGGCCGAGGACGTCGCGGCGGATCTGGTCGGCCGAGACTCGCGGGTCGTAGACGACGACGGTGGCGTTTTCCTCGAGCAGGCCGCGGACCACGTCGATCGCGGCTGACTCCCGCGTGTCGTTGGTGTCTTTCTTGAAGGCGAAGCCGAGCACGGCGATCCGCTTGCCCGAGACCGTGTTGAAGAGGGTCTGCACGATCTTCTGGGTGAAGCGGCTCTTCTGCCAGTTGTTCATCTTCACCACGCTCTCCCAGTAGGCGGCCACTTCGGGCAGGCCGAAGTGTTCGCAGAGGTAGACGAGGTTCAAGATGTCTTTCTGGAAGCAGGAGCCGCCGAAGCCGACCGAGGCCTTCAGAAACTTGGGGCCGATCCGGGAGTCTTTGCCGATCGCGTTGGCCACCTCGTCGACATCGGCGCCGGTCGCCTCGCAGAGGGCCGAGATCGAGTTGATCGAGGAGATCCGCTGGGCCAGGAAGGCGTTGGCCACGAGCTTGGAAAGCTCCGACGACCAGAGGTTCGTCGTGATGATCTTCTCGCGGGGCACCCAGCGGGCGTAGATGTCGACAAGCGCGGCGACGGCCTGCTCGCCGGCGGGCGTTCGCTCACCGCCGACCAGGATCCGGTCGGGGTTTTCCAGATCGGCGACGGCCGTGCCCTCGGCGAGGAACTCGGGGTTGGAGAGGACCTCGAACTTGCCGTTCTTCGAGTTGCTCCGCAGGATCGTCAGGAGCGTGTCGGCGGTGCGGACGGGGATCGTGCTCTTCTCGACGATGATCTTCGGGCCGGTGGAGACGTCGGCGATCATCCGGGCGGCACTCTCGATGTAGCAGAGGTCGGCCGCCCGGCCGGCCCCCACGCCGTAGGTCTTCGTGGGCGTGCCGACGCAGACGAAGATGATGTCGCCCGAGCGGACGGCCGCCTCGACGTCGGTGTGGAAATGGAGGTTGCGACCCCGGGCCGAGCGGACGACCTCGTCGAGGCCCGGCTCGTAGACCGGCAGGGAGTCGCTGTTCCAGGCGGCGATCCGGGCGGCGTTGGGATCGACGACCGTGACCTCGATGTCGGGGCACTTGGCGGCGATCATCGCCATCGTCGGGCCGCCGACGTAGCCGGCGCCCAGGCAGGTGATTTTCATGGGGTGGGTTCCTTTCCTCCAGGCTTGGCTCTGATGGTAGTTCACCAAACTCCCCGGAGATAGGGACTCGGGCGGCAGCCGGATTCCGCGGGCCAGACGGGCCTGGCTACGTGGCCGGCGGGGCGTCTGCTAATCTCCCTCTCATGCCCAGCCCCGCCCCCGAACCCCTCACCTCCCGCCCGCTTTCGGTCTGGCTGGTCAACCCCTTCGACGACATCCCCGGCGAGGGGATCCCGCCGCTTCGCTACTGGTCGCTGGCCCGCGTGCTCGTGGCCCGCGGCCATGACGTGACCTGGTGGACGGCGACCTGGAGCCACCGCCGTAAGACGATCCGGACCGCCCCGCTGGGCATCCGCGAGGATGAGGGCTTTGCCGTCAGGCTGGTGGCGACGCGGCCGTATCAGAAGAACGTGTCGCTGGCCCGGATCAACAGCCACAAGGACTTCGGGCGGACGTTTGAGCGGCTCGCGAGCGAAGGGGTGTCATCCGGGCAGCTCGGCCGGCCCGACATCATCCTGGCAAGCCTGCCGCCCCTGGAAGGCCCCGAGGCCGCCCTCCGGCTCGCCCGCAGGCTCGACGCCACCTTCATCCTGGATGTGCAGGACCTCTGGCCCGAGACGTTCGAGCGGCTCGTGCCCGGGCCGGCGTTTCTCCGGCAGCTGATCGCTCCGCTGCTTTTGGGCAACATGGCGGCCCGCCGGCAGGCGGTCGTCGCCGGGGCGGATGCGCTCTCGGCTACGACTGACGCTTATGCGAGGGCCGCCTTTGCCGACGCTCCAGCCGACGCGCCGCGGCATGTCTGCTACGTGGGGGCGTATGTCGATGAGTTTCCCGGGCCACCGCGGGCGGTGAGCGAGGTGGCGGC
>CALGAS010000306.1 GCA_937959175.1 uncultured bacterium
GAACCCGCTCCACCAGGCCGGCGGGCAGTGCGGCCAGCCGCTGCCCGCACTGCCCGCCGGCCTGGTGGAGCGGGTTCACCGCGACGCGCCGGCCCACGTTCCGGCGGGCGGTCGGCCCGTGGCCCGGCTCGAAACGCTTCGCCTGGGCGGCCGGCAACCTGGCGGCCGCTCCTGGCTCGCCGCCGCCGGCTGGTGGACGGCGGCCTGCCTGGCGGGGCTGCTCCTCTGGCACTGGAGCGGGCTGCCGCGAGTCGCGCCGCCTGCCGCGGAGCCTGCCGCGGCTGCCTCGCTGGCCGAGTTGCGGGGCCAGCTCCTGGCCGAGGATCCCGCCGCGGTGACGGTCGCCTGGAAGAAGGCGAGCGAAGATCCCTCGGTCGTTGTCGGCCAGGCCGAGATCGAGACGACCGGGGGGCTGGGCGATGTCGTCTGGAGCTCCGCTCGCCAGCAGGGCTTCATGCGGTTTCGTGGGTTGGCGGCCAACGACCCGGCCGTGGCGCAGTATCAGCTTTGGATCTTCGACGCGGAGCGGAACGAGGCCTATCCCGTCGATGGCGGCGTGTTCGACGTGCCGGCGGAGGCCGACGGGGACGTGGTGGTGCGGATCGATCCCCGGCTCCCGGTCAGCCGGGCCACGGCCTTCGCGATCACCGTCGAGCAGCCCGGCGGCGTGGTTGTCTCGACCCGCGAGCGGCTCCCGCTCCTGGCGGCGCTACCGTAAGCAGCGATACCTACTCATCACGGTCGTGGAGACCATCCAAGCCCCCGTGCGCGAGCAAGGGGGATGACGCCCTCCACTCCACCAGACATGGCGGCCGGCCGAGGTGAGCACGATGAAGCCGGGGAGGTTGTCGGTGGCCGAGCCCAGGCCGTAGAGCAGCCACGAGCCCATGCTCGGCCGCCCCGTGATGATCGAGCCGGTGTTCATGAAGGCGTGGGCGGTGTCGTGGTTGATCTGCTCGGTCTGCATCGAGCGGATCACGCACAGCCGGTCGGCCTGCCGGGCGAGGTGCGGAAACAGGTCGCTGATCTCGATCCCGCTCGCACCGTGCTTCTTGAAGCCGACGGCCAAGCCCCGTCCCTCGAGCCGGGCATTCTGCAGCTGGGCCAGCTGCTGCCCCTTGGTTGTACGACTCGGGAAACGGCGTTCCGTCGAGCGCCTTGAGGGCCGGCTTTCAGTCGAAGGATTCGAACTGCGAGGGGCCGCCGGATCACTCGCATCCGCTACGTGCTCCCCCGACACAAGGCGGCCAACTGGGTCGGGCGGGGTCGCGGGCGGAAGTCCACAAGGCCGGGAGCCAATGGCGTCGTCGAACTCACGCCGCCCCGAGTTCCTCGACCGGCTCGCCGATCTCGTCCCACCGCCTCGGAGGCACCGGCACCGCGAGCACGGGGTGTTTGCGCCGAATCACAAGCTAAGGCGGGCCGGAAAAGGCCTGGAAAGAAGGTCGTCGAACAACGATCGGGAGAGCCACAGCGACCCAGACGCCCGCATCACGCGGATGAAGAACCCCCCGGCCAATCTTCAGATATCGTAAATGTTTTACGGTTTCGCGTAAGCGGCGGCGGCTACTGTGTCGGTTCGTTTCCCGATCATCGGCCGAGACCTCCGTGAGAGCCACCTATGTCTGACCCTGCCTACCGATTCTCTCTGGGCCCCTGGAACCTCGGCCAGGGCGCCGATCCCTTCGGTCCCCCCGTGCGGCCGGCCGTCTCTTTCGATGACGTGCTCGAGGCGGCCGTCGCGCTCGGCTTCGAGGGCATTCAGTTTCACGACGACGACGCCGTGCCCGACCTCGAGCGGCTCTCCCCAACGGCGATCGCGACCCAGGCCGAGGCGATGCGGCGGCGGCTGGCCGACCGGGGGCTTGTCGCCGAGTTCGTCGCCCCGCGGCTCTGGGAGCACGAGCACGGGATCGACGGCGGCTACACCGCCAACGACACGGCCGCCCGCCGCTGGGCGATTGAGCGGTCGAAGCGGGCGGTGGACGTGGCCGCGGCGCTGGGCACTGATCTGATCGTGCTCTGGCCGGCCCGGGAAGGCACGGCCGTCCGCGAGAGCAAGGACCCGATCCGGGCCTCGGGGCAGCTGCTCGAGGCGATCGATGCCATGCTCGCGGCCTCCCCCACGATCCGCCTGGCGATCGAGCCCAAGCCCAACGAGCCGGTCGACCATGCGTTTCTCCCCACGATCGGCCATGCCCTGGCCCTCGGGGCCCGCGCCGCCGACCCGGCCCGCGTCGGCGTGCTCATCGAGAGCGCCCATGCGATCCTGGCCGGGCTCGATCCCTCCGACGAGATGGGCTTCGCGGTGGCCGCCGGCAAGCTCTGGAGCGTCCACCTCAACGACCAGAACGGGCTCAAGTTTGACCAAGACAAGGTGTTTGGCGCGGCCAACCTCCGGGGCGCCTTCGATCAGGTCCGCGTCCTGGAGGCGGCTGGCTACGCCGAAACCGGAGCCTTCGTGGGCTTCGACGTCAAGGCCCAACGGACGCAGCGGGCCGAGTCGGCCACCGCCCACTTGGCCACGAGCAAAGCCGTCTTTCTCCGGCTCGTCGAGAAGGTGCGGTCGTTCCCGGAGATCACCGCCGCCGAATGCATCGCGGCCCGCGACTACGAGGCCCTCGAGCGTCTCGTGCTCGAGCACCTTCTCGGCTGCTAGGAGCCGGCCATGACAGGGAAAGTCGGAACCAGTCACCAGCCGCCGGCCACCCTTCCCGGCCGGCCGCTGGTGGCGTTGATTCTCGACGCGGCCAGCCCCTACGACCGCCTGATCATCAGCGGCGTCGCCCACTATGCCCGCGAACACGGTCCCTGGAGCCTGTACGTCGAGGAGGATCCCCTCCAGAAACTGCCTGACCTTGGCCGCTGGCATGGCCAGGGCATCATCGCCAACTTCGACGACCGGGCCGTCGCACGGGCGATCGAGGGTTTGGCGCTGCCGATCGTGGGTGTGGGGGGAGGCTTTGGCTCATACGATCCTGCCGCGGCCATTCCCTACGTCTACACCGACAATCAGCAGATTGGCCGGCTCGGTGCCGAACACCTGCTCACCTGCGGGTTTGAACAGCTCGCTTTCTGCGGCCTGCCCCGGACGCGGGTCAACGGCTGGGTCGCAGAGCGGGCCACGGCCTTCGCCGCCGCCTGCCGGGAAGCCGGACGGGCCTGCCACCTGTTCACCGGGCGGCATGCCACGGCCCGCCGCTGGCGGGACCTGCAACGCGAACTCTGCGACTGGCTCGGCCGTCTCCCCAAGCCCGTGGGCATCATGGCCTGCAACGACGTGCGGGCCCGGCACGTGCTCGAGGCCTGCCGGTCGCTGAGCCTCCTCGTGCCCCGCGACGCGGCCGTGCTCGGGGTCGACAACGACGCGGTGATGTGCGACCTGACCGACCCGCCCTTATCGAGCGTCGACCAGGCTGCCCGCCGCATCGGCTACGAGGCGGCCGCCGTGCTCGACCGACTGATGCGGAGCCGCGCCGGGGGCCGGGCCGCCGCCAACTCACCGGGGAAGATCGTCATCCCGCCGATCGGCGTCGTGGCCCGGGCCTCCACCGACACGATGGCCACCGCCGACGAGACGGTGCAGTTCGTGCTCGAACGGCTGCGTGCCGATCCCTGGAACCGGCCCGACGTCGCAGCCCTGGCGGCCGAGGCCTGCGTCTCCAGGTCGACGCTGGAGCATCGGTTTCGGGAGGTCGTGGGCCGGTCGATCCATGAGGC
>CALGAS010000307.1 GCA_937959175.1 uncultured bacterium
GACGACCGTCTTCGACGCCTCGCGGTTTCCCACCAAGATCTCGGCCGAGGTTCGCAACTGGGACATCACGGCCGAGGGTGAGCGGGCCGAAGACTGGCAGTACTGCGGCCGTCACACGCGGTTCGCGGCCGGCGCGGCCCTCCAGGCGATGCGGGATGCCGGGCTGCCGCAGGGGCTCGAGGCCGATCCGACCCGGCTGGGAATCTATCTCGGCAGCGGCGAGGGCCAGCAGGCCTTCGACCCCTTCACGAGCATGATGATGGCGGCGATCGAGGGAGACTCGCTCGACGTCGCCAAGTTCACCAAGCTCGGTCTCGAGACGCTCCACCCGCTGGCCGAGGTCGAGCAGGAGCCCAACATGCCGGCCGGCCATCTGGCCGCCCTCTTCAACGCCCAGGGCCCCAACGTCAACTGCCTGACCGCCTGCGCCGCCTCGAGCCAGGCGATCGGCGAGGCGGTGGAGATCATCCGGCGGGGCGAGGCCGATGTGATGCTCTCCGGCGGCTGCCACAGCATGATCCATCCCTTCGGCGTCACCGGCTTCAACCTCCTGACGGCCCTCTCGACCCGCAACGACGAGCCGGAGCGGGCCAGCCGGCCGTTTGACAACGAGCGAGACGGCTTCGTGCTCGGCGAGGGGGCGGCGATGGTGGTGCTCGAGGAACTCGAGCACGCCAAGAAGCGAGGCGCCAAGATCCATGGCGAAGTGGTCGGCTACGGCTCGACCGCCGATGCCTACCGAATCACCGACACCCACCCGGATGGCCGCGGGGCCGAGGCCTGCATCCGGATGGCCTTGGCCGACGCCGGGCTCGAGACCGAGGCGATCGATTACGTCAACGCCCACGGCACGAGCACGGATGTCAACGACAAGGTCGAGACACTGGCGATCAAGAAAGTCTTCGGCGAGCGGGCCTACAAGCTCCCGGTCTCGAGCACCAAGAGCATGATGGGCCATCTGATCGCGGCAGCCGGGGCGACCGAGGCGATTGTCTGCCTCTTGGCGATCCGCGACGGCCTCTTGCCGCCGACGATCAACTACGAAAACCCCGATCCCAACTGCGACCTCGATTACATCCCCAATCAGGTCCGCGAAGGGAAATGCGACCGGGCGCTGTCCAACAGTTTCGGCTTTGGCGGCCAGAACATCTCGCTGATCGTGAGCCGGTTTGCGGGGTAGCGGCAGCGGCGCAGCGTGGCTTCCGGGGGCAGGAAAGCCCAACGGCCCGCCGTGCCGTGGTTCAAGTGTTTGGGATATGTTTGGTTCGGCACGCGTTTTGGGCGTGGTGGTGGTGAACGGTT
>CALGAS010000308.1 GCA_937959175.1 uncultured bacterium
ATGTCGGGGTCGGTCTCGGTGATCCGCGCGATCAACTCACTGTCGGCCGGCTTGCCGGGCACGATCGCCGCGTAGCCGCCGAGATCCTCCGTTGCACCCTCAAAGGTGTCGAGCCGGAGCCCCTCCTCGCCGCCCCCGTGCCGATCCTCGGCGTCGGGCCCGTGGCAGCGGACACAGCGGTTGGAGAGGATCCCCTTGATGTCGCGGGTGAAGGAGACCGCCGGCTCCGCCGCCGCAAGGGAATCGCCCCAGAGAAGGACGATCAAGCAGAGGATGAGAGCGGGGAGAACGAGGGCCGCTCGCCGCTGCACCGCGACCACGCTGGCGATCAAGGCATGAACCATGTGGACAACTCCACCGGGCACTACCCGCTTCGCCGCCAGCCATCACTTCCGGGGCCGGCGCGGACCCACCAATCGAGTGGCAGGTCGATCCACGGAACATATAAATCGTAGCACCTTCCCTGAGGCTGTGCCAGCCAAAGGCCTGCGTCCCTCTCAGACGATCACGGCAGGCCCGCGCGATAGGGATCCGCCGGGTCGAAATGCAGCTCGCTCTCGGCGGTGATCCAGCAGCTGCCGCGGACCGCCGGCTGGCAGCGACCTTCGGCGAGTCGATACGACGCCTCGTAGACGCCTCCCAGGATGCTCTCCTGCCGCCAGCGTTCACCAGCGGTGAGTAGGCCGTCTTCATGGAGCGTGCCAACCAGGGCGCTCGTCGCCGTACCGCACGGGGAGCGGTCAAAGGCGCCGTCGGGACAGAGCACGAACGCCCGCCCGTGGTTGCGAGGATTCTGCGGCGGTCCCAACAGCACGATGTGGTCGATCGCCTCGCCGCGGTCCCCCTTCACGCCCCGCGCCTCGAGTTCCCGGCGGATCGCCCAGGTCCGCTCGCGCAGTCGTGGTATCGCCTCGGGCACCACGGGGAGGCCATGATCGCGGCAGAGAAAAAACCACAGCCCCGACGTGGCCACGTCGCCGGTCACGCGGACGCCGTCACCGCAGGCAACCGGAAGATTCCGGTGGGTCCGCCGCGGTGGCACGCACTCGAAGGTCACATCGTGGCCCCCGTCCCAGGTCACGCCGATGACGCCGGCCGGCGTCTCGAGGTCGAACCGGCCGGGCCTGATCCGGCCCAGGTGGCCGAGCGTCACCGCCAGCCCAATCGTGGCATGGCCGCACATGTCGAGATAGCCGACGCGATTGAAGTAGAAGGCCCCCAGCGTGCAGTCGGGATCCGCCGGCGGCAGCGTGATCACGCCGACCATCGCGTCGACCCCGCGCGGGTCGCCGACGAGGGCCCGGCGGACGTGGTCGTGGCGATCACAAAACCGATCCCGGCGGGCCGCGACGGAGCCGTCTCCGAGATCGAGCCGGCCCGCGAGCGTGTCGTCAATCACCACCCGGGTCGGCTCGCCGATGGTGTGGGAATCGACAACTCGCAGCCGTGCCGGCAGGCCTTCACGCATCGCAGTCTTTACGCACCAATCGGGTCACGGCGAGCATGGACGAGTCAGGGGGACGGCCACAGATCACCGTCTGCGAACCAACCAGATACCAGCTACACCAGCGAAATCTCGTAGCCAGCCCGCGGCGTGCGGGCGGTCATCGCCTGGGCCTGCTCATCGCCGGTGATTGCCTCGGCCGCCGGATCCCATGTGATCGACCGGCCGAGCCGGGCGGCGATCGCCGTTAGGTGGCAGGTGTTCATCGTGATCAGGTGGCTGAACACGTCGGAGACCGGCAGGCCGCCCTCGCGGATGCAGCGATAGAAGTTGTTCTTGTGGCCCTCGTGGGGCTTGCCCTTGTAGAGGGCCACGACATCCTCGTCGGTGAACTGATCCTTGTCCCAGTGCTCCTCGATCGGCGTGCCCGTGATCTTGCCGCGGTTGACGAACAGTTTGCCCTTCTCGCCCTCGAACAGAATCCCGTTGTCGCCCCGGCTGGTGACCGTCATCTCAACGCCGCTGGGGAAGGTGCACAGGATCGCGAAGTCGTTGGAGGTGTTGTAGGAGTCGTCCCGCTCGGGATAGCCGTCCTTGAAGGGCACCGGGTGCTTGGCGTCGGTGCCGTCGATCGTCACCGGCCCCTTGCCCTGCGTATCCTCCCCCAGAGCCCACTGGGCGATGTCGACGTGGTGAGCACCCCAGTCGGTGAACTTGCCGCCGGAGTATTCGTACCACCAGCGGAACTGGTAGTGGCATCGCTTCTCGCGATAATCCACCTGCGGGGCCTGGCCGAGCCACATCTCCCAGTCGAGTTCCTTCGGCACCTCGGCGACCGGGAAGGGCCCGCCCGTCGGGCTGCCGTTGATGCCGACGGTCACCTTCTTGATCGGGCCGAGCAGCCCCTTCTGCACCATGTTGACCGCCCGCAGAAACCGGCCCCGGTCGCTTCGCTGCTGGGTGCCGATCAAGAACTGCCGATCGGGATGCTTCTCGCAGGCGGCCCGAATCAGCTTGTTTTCTTCGATCGTCAGCGTGAGTGGCTTCTGGCAGAAGACGTGCTTGCCGGCCTCCAACGCCTCGATCGCCATCTTCACGTGCCAGTGGTCGGGCGTGACGATGCTGACAACGTCGATGTCGGGCCGCTCCAGCACCCGCCGGTAGTCGCCGTAGGCGTCGGCCTTACCCTTGCCGATCTTCTCGTCGTTGCGGGCCCGCTCGGCGTGCCGGGCATCGACGTCGCAGACCGCGAGGATGTCGCCGAAGCGGGCGTGATCCCTCGCATCGCCGGTCCCCATGCTGCCGACGCCGATGCAGCCGATCCCGGGCCGGTCGGTAGGGGCGTCGTTGGCGAAGGCCGGCTGGGACCAGGCGACGTATGGCACGCTCCCCGCCGCGGCCCCCGCAAAGGCCGTGGTGCCGAGAAACCTGCGGCGGGAGGTCGTGGGACGTGCGGTCATGGAGAATCCTCCGCGAAAGCAAACGGGATATTTGGTGACTTGCAAGAAGCACTCAAATCTACCTTCGACCCCCGTCACACTCCATAGAAGCCCCCCGGCGCGAGCCGGGGGGACGGCGGGCCGTTGGGCGACCCCGCCCCCGATAGCCACCGAGCGTTCACCACCAACCCGCCCAATCCGCGATCACGACCCATGCAGCTCGGGGCAAGCCCGTGCCGCCTCGCTCGGACGCTCACTCTGGGCATCCTGCCAATCCCGTTCGCTCGTATGGGTTCACCTCGCGCGGGCTCGGGGTGAGCCCGTGCCGCCTCGCCCGGACGCTCACTGCGGGCATCCTGCCCTCCGTTCGCTCGATGCTGGCTCGCTCTCGGCATCCTGCCTTCACTCGCCAGCAACGCCGGCTCCACGGCACGGGCTCACCCCTCGCGAACCCGTATTC
>CALGAS010000309.1 GCA_937959175.1 uncultured bacterium
GCTCCGGGTGGAGCACTGCGATCCCCGTGCAGCCGTCGTTGAGCAGCAGGTCTTCAAAGTCCCAGAGCAGGCTCTCGAGCACCAGCCGCTCGACGCCTTCGCGGGCATACTCGCGAACGCCAACGGCCTCCTCGTGGGATGACTCGAGGATCACGTCAACCGTGTCGCCGAGCGGCTCGAGCAGCTCGAGGAACGTCTCAAACAGGCTCTCAGCCGAGACCGCGGCGACGAGGGCGGGCATCCGGGCACCGCTGGCCGGATCGACGTAGGCGTCGTGCCGGTAGCCGGCCCGGGGCACGATGTCGAGCTGCCAGCCCGGGCGGATCGCACCGGTGAGGGTGAAGCGGCCGTAGGTGTCGCGGGCCATGTGGGCCTCGAGGGCCGCCGGGTCGGGCGTGGTGGCCGCTTCCGGGGGGGCCGAAATCGCCTTCAATGCGGGGGCGGCGGGACGAGGTGCGGAAGGTTCGTCGAGGAAACGCATCGGGATGTGGCTCGGGCGGATGAGAGGGAATCAGCCGGGGGCGGACGGGGACACGCCGCCGTCGGGCCGGACACCTCTAACCTAGGACACGCTTTGGCGCCGTGCGGCCGACGGCTCGCACGCCGTAAATACCGGCTCCGTCAGCCCTTGGAGAGCGGTGATCGTTGCCGCTTGGCCCGCGTTGCCCTCATAATCCGCGGCTTTCCCCGGATTTCACCTTTGGAGGTTCTCAGGCTCATGGATGGGAAAATCGTCGCCACCGGCATCACCTTCGACGACGTGCTGCTCCTTCCGCGGCGGTCGGCGGTGGTGCCGGCCGAGACCGACGTGGCCACCCGACTGACACGCGGGATCTGCCTCAACATCCCGATCGTCAGTTCTCCGATGGACACGGTGACTGAGAGCGAGATGGCCATCGCCCTGGCCCAGGAGGGAGGCCTGGGGGTGATCCACAAGAATCTCTCCATCGAGCGGCAGGCGGAGGAAGTCGACAAAGTCAAGCGAAGCGCCAACGGAATCATCATGGATCCCGTCACGCTCCCTCCTGATGCCACCGTGGCCAAGGCCCGGGAGGTGATGGATCAGCACAACATCTCGGGCGTGCCAATCACGGTCGGGGGCCGCCAGCTCGTCGGGATCATCACCCGTCGAGACCTCCGCTTCCTCGAGAGCGGCGAGACGCCGATCGCCGACATCATGACGAAGTCCGGCCTGGTGACGGCCACTGGCACCGTCTCGCTCGACGAGGCCGAAAAGATCCTGATGGCCAACAAGGTCGAGAAGCTGCTTCTCGTCGACGGACAGGGGCTGCTGACCGGCCTGATCACGATCAAAGACATCGACATGATGAAGCGGTTTCCGATGGCCTGCAAGGATCGGCAGGGTCGGCTCCGGGTCGGAGCGGCGGTGGGGGTGCGGGACGAGGAGCGGGTGGCCGCCCTGATCGCCAAGGGGGTCGACATGCTCGTCGTCGACAGCGCCCATGGCCACTCGGAGAACGTCATCGACACCGTTGCGGCAATCAAGAGGCAGTGGGAGATCGAGGTGGTTGCGGGAAACGTGGCAACCCGGGAAGGCTGTCGGGATTTAATCGCGGCGGGCGCGGATGGGATCAAAGTCGGGATCGGTCCCGGGTCGATCTGTACTACACGGGTGATCTCCGGGGTCGGTGTTCCTCAGATCTCAGCGGTCTGGGACGCCGCCCAGGAGGCAGCCGGAGCCGGCGTTCCCGTGATCGCCGACGGAGGGATTCGCTACTCGGGAGACATCACCAAGGCGATCGCCGCCGGAGCCCATGCCGTGATGATCGGTGGTCTCCTGGCGGGCGTGGCGGAAAGCCCGGGACAGACCGTTCTCTATCAGGGGCGGACGTTCAAGGCCTACCGCGGGATGGGATCGCTGGGGGCGATGGTCAAGGGCTCGAGCGAGCGGTATCGCCAGAAGGCCACGGGACGAACCGGCGACAAACTGGTTCCGGAGGGAGTCGAGGGTCGGGTGCCCTTCAAGGGGCCCTTGAGCGTGTTTGTCTATCAGCTCGTCGGCGGGCTTCGGGCCGGGATGGGCTACTGCGGCACGCGCACGATCGAAGAACTTCGTCGGGACGCCCGTTTCATTCAGGTGACAGCCGCCAGTGTCCGCGAGAGCCATCCTCATGACATCGCCATCACGCAGGAAGCACCCAACTACTCGGTCGAACGGGCCGGCGAGTAAGGCCCGTCTTGCCGCGAGCCTGCTGGCCGCCTGGCTGGTGCCGGCGGCCTGCCCGGCCGCCGACTGGCAGGATTTCGTGCGGTCGCCGGCCGAGGCCCTCCAGATGCCGCTCCCCGACACAGTCGCGGAGGAGGTGATTCCCGCCGGAGGCGTGTCTGATGCGCCGAGCGGATGCGTGGCCTGCGGAGCGGAGGCGGAGGCTGCCGCGCTGGCCGAGGCCGACACCGACGGGCCGTGTGCCGACGAGGCCGATGACTGCCGTGAGGAGTTGCAGCGGCGTCAGGAAGACCGCCTGGCCGCCATTGATCTCGACATTCGGGTCGGCGGGCGGCCCGGCAACGACTATCCCTGCGAGTGCCGGCTGGAAGGTGAGACCTTCGAGCCCCGCCGCTTCGCCTGCACGACGTTCACCTGGAAGGCCGCCGGCTACTGCCACAAGCCGCTCTACTTCGAGGACTGGCAGCTCGAGCGATACGGCCACTCACATGGCGGGCTGGCCGACCCCTTCTTCTCGGCGGCCCACTTCTTCGTGACGCTGCCGGTCCTGCCCTACAAGATGGGCGTCGAGTTGCCCTGGGAGTGCATGTATCCGCTCGGCTACTACCGGCCCGGCGATTGCTCGCCCTGGATGATCCCGGCGGTCCCGATCAGTCCGCGAGGCTTCGCGGTTGAGGCCGCGACGATCACCGGCATCCTGTTCGTGGTGCCGTAAGGGGAGCCGCCGCGGGCTTCCGGGGGCTGGGATGGCCCAACGGCCCGCCGTCCCCCCGGCTCGCGCCGGGGGGCTTTTATTGC
>CALGAS010000310.1 GCA_937959175.1 uncultured bacterium
CGCCCGGCGGGCTCACCGGCGGCGGCTCGGCGGGCTGAGGCTTCGTCGCCTCGGGTGGCGGCTCCGGCTCGTCCTTGACCGAAAGAAACTGCCGTAGATCGCTAAAGGTACGCAGCGGCTCGCGGCCCTGCCGCATCGCCTCGGAAATCGGCTTTCGCTCCCGCGACTTCTTCGACTCGTACACCCGCGGCTGCCGCTCGCGGCTGGGCCGCTCGGCCTGCTTCTCCCGACGACGCCGCGGGGGCCGGCCCGCCTGCTGCTCGCCGGAACTACTGCGGGCCCCGGCCACTGAGGGTCCGGCGACTGTCTGTCCGGCGGCCGGCCGCCCCGCTGCCGGCTGCTTCGGCGGACGTCCTCGCCCGCGGCCGCGGCCCTGCTTCCGCTGCTCCTTCCGCTGCTCGGTTGCCTGCTGCTGTGCCTCCCGCTCGGCGGGCGAGAGCATCGTCAGGGCCACCCGGCGGCGGGCCTTATCGAGCTCCAACACCCAGACCCGGACGATCTCCCCGACGCTGACGATATCGTGGGGATCCCGCACGTAACGGCTCGACAACTGGCTGATGTGCACCAGGCCGCTGTCGTGCATCCCAATATCGACGAAGGCCCCGAAATCGACCACGTTGAGCACGGCACCGTGCAGTTCCATGCCGACCTCGAGGTCGTCGAGTTTCAAAACGCCCTTCTTGAAGAACGGCCGGGGCAGGTCCTCGCGGGGGTCGCGGCCCGGTCGGCTGAGCTGCTCGAGAATATCGGCCAGCAGCAACCGGCCGACACCGAGCTCGGCCGCCAGGGCATCGAGATCGACCGCTGCGGTTCGCTCGGCCAGCGATTCGGCCGGCTGACGCGTCACGAGGTCGGCCGGTGTGCCCCCGATTCGTTCCAAGACCCGGGTGGCGACCTCGTAACTCTCCGGGTGGATCCAGGTGGCATCGAGCGGATCGACGCCGTTGCTGATTTTGAGGAAGCCGGCCGCCTGCACATAGGCGGCCTCCCCGAAGCCCGGCACCTCGAGAAATTGACGCCGTGAGGTAAAGGGCCCCTGCTTCGTCCGCCACTCGTGCAGGTTGCGAGCCGTGTGCTGCGTGAGGCCCGAGACGTGCCGGAGGAGCGCCGGGCTCGCCGTGTTGACGTCCACCCCGACGTAGTTGACGCAGCTCTCGACCACCGACTGGAGCGAGTCCCGCAGGTGGCGGGCCTTGACATCGTGCTGATAGAGGCCGACCCCGATGTTGGCCGGCTCGATCTTGACCAGCTCCGAAAGGGGATCCTGCAGGCGACGGCCGATCGAGATCGCGCTGCGGATCGCCGCCTCGTAGCCAGGCAGCTCCCCGCGGCCATACTCGCTGGTCGAGTAGACGCTCGCCCCGGCCTCGTTGACGATCACGTAGCCGACGTCGAGGGCGGCGAGTTCCCCGCTGACCAGTTCGGCCACGAGGGTCTCGGTTTCCCGCGCCGCCGCCCCGTTGCCGATCGCGATCACGGTGCACTGGTGGGTGTTTACAAGCTCCACGATCCGGCGGCCCGCAGCCTCCCGCTTCTCGGCCTGCCCCACGATGTGGAGCACGGCATGCTCCAGCGGCGTGCCGCACTCGTCGATCACGGCCGCCTTGCAGCCGCTCTTGAAGCCCGGGTCGAGCGACAGGACGCGGCGGCCGCCGACAGGAGGCTGGAGGAGGAGGTTCCGAAGATTCCGGGCGAAGACCTCGACGGCATGCGACTCGCAGCCGTCGGTCATCTCCCGTCGAATCTCCCGCTCGAGGCTCGGCAGAACGAGCCGCGTGAGGGCGTCGCGGCTGCAGCCCCGCAGAAAATCCGCATGCGGATGGTCGGCCGGGACCAGCAGCTGTTCGGCCGCCGCCTGCAGCTCGTCGGTCGGCCCCTCGATCCTGACCCGCAGGAACTTCGCCCGCTCGCCGCGGTTGATCGCCAGCAGCCGGTGGGCCGGCACGCGATCGATCCGCTCGCCGTAGTCAAAGTAGTCGCGGAAATGCTTCTCGTCCTTGGAGAGCGCCTTGCCCTCGGTCTCGACCCGCTGGCTCCGCAGCCGGCCGGCCCGGTGGAGGATGGCCCGCAGCCGCTGCCGGAGATCGGCCCGCTCGCTGAACTCGTCGGCAATGATGTGGCCGACCCCCAGCAAGACTTCGGCCGCCGTCGGGACCTCGGCCTCCGCGTCGATGAAGTCGGCCGCCCGACCGGTGAGATCAGCGGCGGCGGGATCTCCTGCCACGATCTCGCGGGCGAGCGGGTCGAGCCGGCGTTGGCGAGCGACCTCGGCCAGGGAGAGTTTTCGCGGCTTGTACGGGAGGTAGATGTCTTCGAGCTGCTTGCCGCTCTCGGCCGCGATCACCGCCGCCTGGAGTTCCGGCGTCAGCTTGCCCTGGCCGTCGATCGTCCGGAGGACGGTCTGTTTGCGGTCGGCGAGTTGCCGGGCCCGGACCACGGCCTGCTGGACCCGCCGCACAGCCTCCTCATCGAGGCCGCCGGTCTGATCGCGACGGTAGCGAGCGATGAAGGGGATCGTGTTGTCGGCATCGAGCAGGTCGACGACCGCCTGCACGCCAGCGGCCTGGATATCCAGCCGCCGCGCAACGATGCCCAGATCAATGACAGGGGTGATCGGCGTCGATCCCATCCGATGTGCGGGCCTTGCGGGTGCTTTCCGCAGCGAGCTCGCAGACCCTCCTCCGCGTTTTTCCGCCTTCGACGAAGCCGCCGGATCTCCGGAAAACCTGGACTCGTGTTCGGAATCTAGGATGCCCGGGGGCGGGCTGTCAAACGGGGGCGGCTGCGAAAAAGCGGAGCCTGGGGCTCCTGGTGGTGGCGGCCACGCCGCCAGTTCGTTCTTCCGCCTCTTCGCCCAGGCTACCAGGCTTGCCACAGCCATCTGCCGGCCCCTGCCCTTGACGCCCTGGTGCAACGCGACCTATCTCCCCTCTTTTCGTGACGATCAGCGGCCCGGCCCGCGGCATCGTCGCCTGGAAACTGCAGGATGACATCGGGCCGGCAGTTTGGAGTTTGCAGTGGAGTCATCGACACGGTTGTGACGATGAAGCCTGTTCGGCGGACCTTGCAAGCATAAGGCCCGTACCCCAGGGAGTTGAAACGACACCATGATCAGCGGCACGCCAGGCGGAGCGACATCCTCTTCCTCATCAGCCACCGGGATGCTCCCCGCTGTTCCGCTTCTCGCCCTCGACCGGCAATATGACGTGCTTCGAGACGAGATCCAGGCCGCGATTCGCGAGGTCTGCGACTCGGGGCGATTCGTGCTGGGGCCCGATGTCTCGGCGCTCGAGGACGAGCTCGCCAAGGTGCTCGATGTGCCCCATGTCATCGGCTGCGCCTCCGGCAGTGACGCCCTCCTCTTGGCCCTGATGGCCGTCGGTGTCGGCCCCGGCGACGAGGTGCTCCTTCCGAGCTACACGTTCTTCGCGACGGCCAGCGCCGTCACGCGACTCGGCGCGGTGCCGATCTTTGCCGATATCGATCCCGAGACGTTCATCGTCGATCCGGCGGATGTGCGGCGGAAGGTCAGCCGCCGCTGCCGCGCCATCATTCCGGTGCATCTCTTCGGCCGCACGGCCGACATGGACGCCCTCCTGCCGATCGCGGCCGAGGCCGGCGTGCCGGTCATCGAAGACGCTGCCCAGTCGATCCTCTCGACCTGGCACGGCCGCTGCTCGGGCGGCCTGGGCGACATCGGCTGCTTCAGCTTCTATCCCACCAAGAATCTCGGCGGAGCCGGCGACGGCGGGTTCCTGACCACCACCCGGGACGATCTTGCCAAGCAACTCCGCCTGCTGCGGGTGCACGGGATGGAGCCGCGGTATTACCACGATGTGGTCGGCATCAACAGCCGGCTCGATTCGATCCAGGCGGCCGTCCTCCGGGTCAAGTTGCCCCACCTCGACACCTGGACCAGCCAGCGGCAGGAGAACGCTGCCCGCTACGACCGGCTCTTCGCCGCCGCCGGGCTGGCGGAGCATGTGATCACCCCGTCCGACGAGACCCGCGGGCGGCATGTCTGGAACCAATACGTGGTCCGGATCAAGGGGGGGCAGCGGGATGCCCTCCGCCAGCATCTCTCGGCATGCAAGGTGGGCACGGAAATCTACTATCCGGTGCCGCTCCATCTGCAGCGGTGCTTCGCCCACCTCGGCTGGCGACACGGCGATCTGCCGGCCACCGAGCAGGCGGCCGAAGAAACGCTCGCCCTCCCGATCTTCCCGGAGTTGCGGGCCGACGAACAGGAGACAGTCGTGGGCCGGATCGCCGAGTTCTTCGGAGCGGCTCCGGCTGGTAGCGACGGGGCGGAGGCGAGGGGCGGGCAGCCCGCCGGCGGCAGCGAGGAGCCGTCAGCCGTCCGTCAGCCGCACTTCCTGCGGCGAGCCGTGGGGCGGGCCGACGAAGTCATCTCCTGACCCGCCGCGATGCGGCGCGTCAGCGATCGCCCTCGAACCGCTTGCTCGGGCGGCAGAGGATGTAGCTGCCCAGGCCGATGAACAGGGCCAGGATCGCATAGGCGAGGATGTACTTGGTCATGGGTGCGGCCTGGTTGCGGGCGGGTTAGGATTGCGGCAAGTGAGGGATTGTCCACTACCTGCCTGAGAGCCTACCGCGCATGCCTTCCAAGCCGAAACGCTCCTCGTCGAAATCCGCCCCCAAACTCCCCGCCGTTGACCTCAAGACGCGGAAGCTGATTGTCGGCCTGGCGAACGGCGTCGCCACGGCGGCCGAGCGGCGGCGGGATCCCTGGCTCGACATTCCGACCCGCAGCCTCTCCAACGTCCGCTTCAACAAGGCGCGGAAGATCATCGAGATGGGCGGGCAGAAGAACCGCCGCCAGCTCTTCAATCTCTCCCAGGCCAAGAGCTACATGCAGACCCTGCTGGTGGCCACCGGCTGCAAGCAGCTGATCGACCAGCAGAAGACGACGAGCATCCGAGGTCTCTACTACCTGCTCAAGCACACGATCGAGGGCACCCGCGAGGAGACCTTCGCCACCCAGGACGAGTGCGATCCGATCATCGAGGATCTCGAGGTGACCCTCGAGAGCCTCCGCGAGGAGCTGCATGTCTACGCCAGCAACCGGGGGGGCATGGTCGGGCCGATCACGCTCGTCGACTCGGGCGACGAGATCGACTGCTCCCGGATGGGCTCGGGCGGCTACTCGATTCCCTCGATCGTCGAGGCCGATATCATCAAGTTCAAGTCGTGTGACGCCAAGTTCATCCTCCATGTCGAGAAGGACACCGTCTGGCGGCGGTTCAACGAAGACAAGTTCTGGCGGAAGCACTCCTGCCTGCTGACCCACGGCGGTGGCCAGCCGCCCCGCGGCGTCCGGCGGATGCTCTACCGGCTCCACCACGAACTCAAGCTGCCTGTCTACTGCCTGCTCGACAACGATCCCTGGGGCTACTACATCTACTCGGTCCTCAAGCAGGGCTCGATCAACCTCGCCTACGAGTCGAAGCGGATGGCGATCCCGGAGGCCCGCTTCCTTGGCCTCCGCAGCCGTGACTACGAGCGGTGCAAGCTCAGCCCGAGCGTCCAGATCGCGCTCTCCGATACCGACATCAAGCGAGCCAAGCAGATCGCCGCCTACCCGTGGTTCGCCGCCAAGAAGGCCTGGCAGAAGGAGATCGCCACGATGCTCTCCAACGGCTTCAAGCTCGAGGTCGAGGCGCTGATCTCCAAGGACATCAGCTACGTCACCGACACCTACACCCCCGAGCGGCTCGCCGCCGGCGACTGGCTCGACTGACGCCGCTCGGTTCACCCCGCGGTGCGTCACCCCGAACCCATAGAAGCCCACCGGCGCGAGCCGGTGGGAAGGCGGGCCGTTGGGCGAGCCCGCCCCCTCGAAACGTCCGGCGTTCACAACCAGAAAGCCGAACCGCGTTCACAACCAACAACCGCAACCAACCGCAACCAACCGCAACGAAACACCTCCCAGCACTCCGAGTGCCGGTTGCCCGCCCACCTCAGGCCTCCTCGCGGAGCAGCGGCGGCGGCTCCTCGATCTCCTCGAGTTCCGGCGGCAGCTGCAGCTGCCGCATCGTCTCATCGGTTCGCCGCATCCCCTCGGCAACCTCGTCGACCCGCTGGGCGATGTCGCTGACGTCCCGGCGGGCCACCGCCCCCTCGGCAAGGGCGGCGATCTTGGCCTCGAGCCGTTCGATCTCGGCGGCCACCACCGCGAGCTTGCTGCGGGCCTCGACCAGGTTCGCCAGTCGCTCCTCGGTCGTCCGCAGGTTGTCTTCGACGGCCACCCGCAGGGCAGCCGGGGCGTCGGGGGGCATCTCCGCCAGCCGCCGCTCCAGTTCGCGGGCCCGCTGGCGGAGTTCCTCGTCGTCGGTGTGGTCGAGAAACTCGGAGAGTTTGGCCGCATTCCAGATCATCCGCAGGTGGCCCCAGAGAAGCTGCTCGAGCGACTCGACGCCCCCGGTGTCGCGACCAGCCGACCCCGGCCCCCGCAGGCTGCCGGCCAATTCGGTGAGTTTCTGGCAGTGGCTCCGCAGTTGGTCAAACCGCCGCAGCAGATGCGGGGGCAACTGCCCGCGGATCCGGTCGTAGGCGGCCTGCCGGTCGGCCGTGTCGGCCGCGCGGCGGGCCTTGGCATCCTGGGCGTCGACCGCCGAGCGGAAGCGGTCGTTGGTGAACATGCTGGCCAGGTAGAGAACCTCGCCGGCCGCCACCAGCGGCAGGACGACATCGGGGCGGCCGCTGATGAAGGCCACCGCCGCCCCGGCCCCGACATAGAGCAGATTCCAGTGGTAGGTGAACGCGGCCTTGAGATAGCGTCCGGCTCGGTCAAACATCGGCGGGCAACATGGGCTTCGGGTCAGGGTTCCGGAATCGGCTCGGCGGCGGCCTCGATCCGCTCGATCGCCTGGTGGATGCGGGTCACCTGATCGTTGAACCAGGGCTCCGACTGGGCCTCGCGGGCGGGAGCTGCCGGGGTGGGCAGGCGAATCTCCTCGGCAATCCGGCCGGGCGTGGTGTCCATCAGGAAGACCCGGTCGCCCAGGTAGACGGCCTCTTCGACTGAGTGTGTCACAAACAAGACTGTCGCCTGGACCTCCCGCCAGAGTCTGACAAGCAGATCCTGCATGTCGAGCCGGGTGGCGGGATCGAGGGCCCCGAAGGGCTCGTCCATCAGGATCACCCGCGGCCGGAGGATGAGCGTGCGGGCGATCGCCACCCGCTGCCGCATCCCGCCGGAGAGTTCGTGGGGGTATTTCTCGGCATCGCGAGCCGGGTCGAGCCCCACCCGCTCGATCCAGTCTCGGCCCTCGGCCTCCCGCTGCTGCCGCGACACCCCGCGACACTCGAGCCCGAAGACGACGTTGTCGAGCACCGTGCGGTTGTCGAAGCTCGTGTAGTCCTGAAACACCATGCCCCGATCGGCCCCCGGCCCGACCACCTCGTGGCCGAGCACCCTGACGGTGCCGCTCGTCGGCGGATGCTGCGGCCCGAGCCCCGCCACCAGCCGCAGGACGGTGCTCTTGCCGCAGCCGCTGGGCCCCAGAAACGAACAGAACTCGCCGCGGCCGGCCAGGTCGGGGATCGCAAAACTGACGTCCTTGATCGCCACGAACTCCCGAGGCGTGCCGGCCCCGTAGACCTTGCTGACCCCCGCAAACTCGACCGCAGCAGGCCGGCCTGGATCGGGGGAACTCGCCGCGGCTGCGGCCGGGGCGGCCGGCCGCTCGTCCTGCGGGCCGCCGGCGGTCATGGCTGAAACTCCGTCGGCGGGGCCGGCCGCCAGAGCCGGTGGGCCAGCCGCCGCAGCAGCCCCCGGCCCCCGTAGCGATAGGGGAAGAGGTCGCACTGCAGCCACCAGAGGGCCCGATCGATCGCGTAGGCAAGCAGCGGGATCACGATCAGCACGATCAGGATCGGCTCCCGGTCGCCCCGTCGCTGCGAGACGTTGATCAGGTCGCCCAAGCCTCCGGAGTCGCTGCCAAACTTGACGAGTTCGGCCAGCATCACGTAGCCGAAGGCCAGGCCGAAGAGGAGCCGGAGGGAGTTGAAGATCGCCGGGGCCGCCAGCGGGGCGAGCACCTTGAGAATGATCTGCAGCCGCGAGGCCCCCAGGGTCCGGGCCGTGTCGACGTATCGCTGGGGCACTTCCCGGACGGCGGCCTGGGCATCGCTGACCACGAAGGCGACGCTGGCGATGAACAGGAACATCACCTTCTGAAACTCGCCGATCCCGAATACGAAGAAGGTCAGGGGAATGAGCGCCGCCACCGGAATGTTGCGGCCGAAAATCGTGAGCGGATAA
Organism: uncultured bacterium; assembly: GCA_937959175.1. Classification (GTDB taxonomy): domain Bacteria; phylum Planctomycetota; class Planctomycetia; order Pirellulales; family UBA1268; genus QWPN01. The sequence continues at coordinate 8,288 of CALGAS010000310.1, forward strand.
AAGTAGGCCCCGACCGCGGGGAAGCAGGCCGCCAGCACTCCCAGCGGCACCCCGATCGCCGCCGCCACACCGAAGCCGAGCACGACCCGGCGGAGCGTGACGAGCGTGTTGGGGATCAGCTTCCGCTCCTTGAAGACCAGCGGCACCGCCCGAAAGACCGTGCCCGGCCCGGGCAGCATCACCGGGCTGACCAGCGGGGCGTATTCCCGTTCAGCCGGAGCCTCGGCCAGATTGCCCACCGGCACCGGAAAGAGCGGTGCCGTGATGAGATACCACAGGCCAAGCAGCGTGCCGATGCCGGCGGCACCCCACATGAAGGATGCCTCGGCCGAGAGCCCGCCGCGGAGCGGCGGTGCCGGCCGCGGGGCCGTCGCGGCCGCGACGTCACCCGACTCCCCGGCGGCGGTCGCGTCGGCCACGGCTGGTCACTCCCTTTCCGCAGAGTAGACCTTGATCTCGACACGGCGGTTGAGGGCATGCTCGTCCGGACGGTCGGGATCAGCCGGCCGGTCCCAGCCCAGGCCATCGACCGCAAACCGATTGTCGTCAAACTCGAACTGCCGAATCAGCTCGTTTTTGACCGCCGCAGCCCGGGCGAGCGAGAGCTCCTTGACCAGATCGGCCGGCGCCTGCCCCTTCATTGAAGCGTCGGTGTGGCCCTCGACGATGATCCGGGCGTTGCCAAACTGCTGGGCCAGCGTGGCCACCTCCTCGAGCACCAGGTCGACCGCCGGATCGTAGAGCTCCTCAACCTTCTCGCCACCGACATCGCGGATGATCTTCTTCCGGAGATCGTCGCTGTTGGGATAGAAGTGGATGACGACCGTGTTGGTGAGAATCTCCTCGTTTTCCGCCCGGATGGCTGAGAGGGTCTTGGGGGCCAGTGTCCGGGCGTATTCGTCCTTGCTCTCCGCATACTTCGGCTCCTCGCCGAGTTTCTGGATCACCGAGAAGTCCATCACCTGGTCGAACGGCACCTGGGGCCGCGTGATCGCCCCCACCCGCCGGTAGAGCCGGTAGGCCTGCTTCCAGATCCGCTCGAAGTTGGCAGGGTTGTTGCGATTGACGAAGAACTGGTAGTTCTCGGCCCAGTTGGTCGAGTGGGCGTCGGCGAGCATGCCCAGTGTCTCGGTGGCGGGAATGTTGTAGCCGTCGGCCATCAACTCCGCCGCCTTCGCCTTGGCCCCCTCGGCCTTGAGCTCTTCCATCGCGTCGAAGATGCCTCGCACGAGCGCCTCGACCTTGTCCGGGTGATCCTCGGCGAAATCCGCCCGGGCGAACCAGACGTCGGCAATCAGCCGGTTGGCCGTCTGGGTGGTGACGAGCATCCGATTTCCCTTGGCCTGCTCGAGGTTGTAGATGTCAGGGGCCCAGGAGACGCACCCGGCCAGGCTGCGATCGGTGTTGAAGGCGGCCGCCGCCTGGAAGGCGTCGTCGGTGTAGACCATCTCCACGTCACCGGGCTGAAGCCCACCGGCGACGAGCATGTTGAGGGCGAAGAACTGGCTGGGCGAGTTCTGGGCCAAGACCAGCTTCCGGCCCGCCAGGTCACGGACGGTCTTGATGTCTTCCCGCACGACGATCCCGTCGCCCCCGTTGGAGAAGTCGACCTGTTGGTAGATCCGGGGCATGGCCCGCGAATCCTTGGGCTTGCCGGTGGCGTCGACGAGGCCCTCGAGGAAGAGCGGCACCATGTCGAGCGTGGCCCAGCCGATGTGGACCTCACCAGCGGCCCAGGCATCCCGCATCGTGACCGGATTGTCGATCAAGACAAGTTCCAGCTTGAAGGACTTACCGTCGGGCGTCTTCCATTCCTTGCCGGGCTTGAAGCCCTCGTTGGCATAGATGATCGGTGCCCAGCCGGCCCAGACGTTGAGGGCGAAGCGGACTGTGTCGTCTTCCAGCTTCCGGTAGCCGGCGATGCCCGTCACCGGGGGAAGCCGCTCGGCCGGCTTGAAGGCATACTCCTGGACGGTCGTCGGCACGCTTTCGTCGGGCGCCTCCGAAAGCCCCTCCAGGCCTGCCGCCGGGCCGTCCGGGCCCGCGTCCGCGGCAACCCCGGGAGCAGCCCCGCCGTTGCCGTCGCCGCCAGGCTGGCCCGGCTTGCCAAACAAGCCCCACTGCCAGGCCGCGAAGCCGGCCAGGGCGAAGACCACCAGCCAGACGGCCACCCAGAAGGATGATTTTGGCTGTCCAGACATGAACTGTTCCTTTCGTTGCCACGGAAAATGGAAGGAGGATATGGGATCCGCCGGCACACCGGCCGGCCGCTAGCCGCGAAACGCCGTCTTGGGCCGCGACTGGCCGGCCAGGTACATCGCCTGCATCAGGTCGTAGGCCGTCACCTCGCAGAGCAGCTGCGTCACCTTTTCATGGGCCTCGTCGGAAAGCAGCGGCTCGAGCTCCTTCATCAGGGCGACCAGCCGCTTTTCCTGGGCATCGAGCTCGTCGCTGGTCACCCGGCCGTCGGCCACGGTCTGGCAGAAGGAATCGAGCTTGCGGGCATTCTCCGCAAGCAGGGGCACGTCGGTCTTGTCGTCGAACCAGGCGGTCTTGGCAGCCATGGGAATCGTCTCCAGGGGGGTGTTCAACAGGTCGTGGGGCAGATGCAGCGTCAGGTCTTTCAGATGACTCACCTGTCAAGGTACCCGCGGCCGCGGGGCGGCACGAGTTCGCTCGCTGACACGCTCGCGATCCTCCCGCCGACCCTTCCGCCTGGTCGGCGTCCGGCGGTCTGTTTTCGGGTGGTCGTCGAAGCCTGCAGGGGAACTCATGAGCTGATCACCTCGCGGATCGCGGCGAGCCGTTCCTGGAGCCGGGAGCGGCCGCCGGGCTGCTCGACCTGCTTCCGCCAGTGGTCGGGCAGAAACCGCTTTTCGGTGCACTCGAGCACCGCGGCGATCTCCTGCAGCTCCTTTTCGAGGCCCTGGGCCGAAGGCAGGAAGTCGTCGATGGCCGCCCGCAGGTCGTCGGCGCCGATCTCCTCCGGCGGCGGCTCACCGGCATCGGCGGCCCGCTCGAGGCCCCGCCGGCGGGCCGCCAACACGATGCTCTCAATGTCGGCCCCGGAGAGGCCGAGGTCGAGATCGATCGGGCCGGGCAGCCCTGCCGCAAGCTTGACGCGGCTCTTCTTGGCCATCGCGGCGAACATCGCCTCGATCTCGGCCTGGTTGTGGGGATAGAAGAGCGGAATGTGAACCTCGGCCCGCCCCTGCCGCTTGAGGTCGATCGGGAGAAGATCGGGCCGGCTGGTGAGCAGCATCCAGACGATCTTGCCGCGGTAGCGGGTGTCGCCCATCTGGCGGGCGATCATCGAGAAGACCCGGCCGCTGGTCCCGGAATCGCCACCGCTTTCCCGGTTGCCGAGGGCCGCATCGGCCTCGTCGACGACGACCACCACCGGCCCCATGCTCCGCAGGACGCCGAGGGCGTGCTCGAGGTTGCCTTCGGTCTCGCCGACGTACTTGCTGCGGAAGTTCTTGAGCACGGCACAGGGGATGCCGACCGTGCCGGCGTAGCACTCGGAGATGAAGCTCTTGCCGGTGCCGACCGGCCCGCAGACGAGGTAGCCCATCGGGGCGCTCTCCAACTGCCCGCGGCGGATCGCCCGGGCGTCGGATTCCAGGCGGTCTTTGGCGGCGGCATGGCCGGCGACGGCCTCGAGCGTCAGCCCGGGTTCGATGAACTCGACAAGCCCGTGGCAACTCCGCTCGATCAGATCCTTCTTGCGGGCGGCGAAGGCCGGGCCATCGGGAGCCGTGCCGTCGCGGCCGGCGAGCGTGACGACGGCCCGCAGGCTCTCGAGCGTGAGGCCGCCGGCCACCTTGGCCATCCGCTTGACCGCTGCGTCCTGAGCGGACGGCAATCCGGCAGCGGCGGCGGTCGCGACGGCAAACCGCTCCCGCTGGTTGGCATCGGGCATCGGCACGTCGATCGCCGTCACCGCAGCGCTGGTCACCAGCCTCGGATGCACCTCGGCGAGCGTGTCGGCCAAGAGCACGATTGCCACATTGACGCGACGGAGCAGCGGGTTGCCGGCCCAGCTGAGCATTCGCACCAGCCGCGAGGCAGCCGACCGCGAGGCCAACTCCCCGCCGGGCACAAGGTATTGGGCGTAGTCGAGCACGACGGCAATCCGCTTTCGCTGCTCGGGCGGGTCGATCAGGTTCCGCTCGAGGATGGCGTCGATCGCCCCGACGGCGGCATCCGGGTCCCGCGGCCACTGCGAGGCGTGGCCGAGCCGCTCGGTCAGCCACTGCACCATCGTGCGGAGCCGGTCCCGGTCGGGGCCGGCCAGCGGCCGCAGTCCCCGGCCGATGTCGTAGGAGAGAACGATGTCCCAGCGACCAAACATCTCCCGGGCGAGAAAGTCGGGCACCGTGCCCCAGGCCTCGGGGGGATCGAGACTGCCGGCTGGGGCAGGCGGGGCCACCGGCACCAGGTCACGGACGTTGCCATGCAGCAGGAAGACCGCGCTGGTGCCGGCCAGATAGGCGTCGCCAAGCCGCTCGGCCCAGGCGGGACACCAGGCCGGCAGGGCCGCCGCACCGCCGGCCACCGCGGGCTTTGCCCCGAGATCAGAGCGAACGCCCGCCTGGTCGGCAGCGGTCGGCTCGGCCGGGGTGGCGGGGATCGCAGCGGACTGGGGAGTAGAGGTTGTCAAGGGC
>CALGAS010000311.1 GCA_937959175.1 uncultured bacterium
GGTCAGCCGAACGAGGGCGGCATCGGCGGCAGCGACGTCGGCGGTGGTGGCAAGCAGGCTGTCTTGGATCGCCAGGAGCGAGTCGAGCCGCTCGGCAGCCTCCGCTGACTGCCCGTCAACCTCGGCAAGCCGCGCTGACAGCCCCGCCAGCCGCCCGGCAGCCAACGCCGCGGTGTCGAGCGTGGCCAGTCCGGCCTCCAGCTGCTCGTGCACGGCATCGACCGCGGCCAAGGCAGCGGTGCTCTCCCGGGCGGCGTCGCGGGTGGCAACAGCCCGGTCGCCGACCTCATCGATCGCCCCGAGGGCCGCGTCAACCGCCGCGATTGCTTCTGTCGAAGAATCGATCGCCCCCGCCGACGCATCGATCCGCTCGTGCAGCCCATCAATCTGCCCATGCAGGTCGTCGATCCGAGCGAGCGTGGCGGCCGCCCCGTCCAACCGGCCGGCCTGATCCAGGATGCGATCTTCGATCGCCTCGACTCGCCCGAGCATCGCCTCGGCGTCGGCCAGGCGTGCCGCCTGAGCCTCAAGGCTCGCCAGCAGGCCGCTGCCCCGATCGACATCCGCCTGGGTCGCGTTGAGCGCGGCGACGGCGGAGGCGAGTTTCGCCACGTGTCCTTCGAGTGCCGAGACCTGCCGCCACGCCGGTGCGACCAGCCCAACGTAGGCCATCACCATCACGATCCCTCCCCCAACAAGCGCCGACTTCCAGTCCATCCGTGCCGGCAGCGACGAGCCCGCCGTCGTTTCTGCATAGGGCATTGCAACCATCCTCCTCTGGAAAATGCGCCGTCCGGGGCGGGACCACTCCGGCGGGTCCCGCCATTCCTCACGCCTTCCCTGAATCGGCGATTTTCCCAGACCGGTGCAGTTTCACGCGACGGGGGAGGTTCGGGGCGGCTGTAGGGATCGGATCGGCGGCCGCCGGCCTCGATGCGGTATCATTTCGAAGGCTGAGGTCGGCCAGCCAACGCACTGCCCGACCAGGCCCCGATTGCCCGGTGGTGTAACGGTAGCACAAGGGATTTTGGTTCCCTTTGTCTAGGTTCGAATCCTAGCCGGGCAGCTGCTCAATCGCCGCAGCGATGACACGCTCGCTCAGCGAGCGGTGTCACAGAGCCGCCGCAGGGTGTCAAGCGAGACGCAGTCTTTGAAGACCATCTGCTCGCTGGCCGGTCCGCCGCGGGGCCGCCGGCCCGGGCGGCTTGAAAAGGTCCGCGAGACCATCCCCACCACCTCGCCGGCCCGATTGAAGACCGGCCCGCCGCTCGAGCCCACCGCGTAATCGGCCGTGACGCTCATCCAGACCACCGGCCTCGCCGCTCCTGCCGGCTCGCCCCCGGGCGATTCAGCCACCCCTGCCTCAGGCCGCCCGGGCTGCTGCCGGTGATACCGGGAGACCACACCCTCGGTGAGGCAGTAGAAACGGCCTGCTGGGTGACTGATCACGGTCACTTCCGACCCGCACTCCGGGGATGGTCCAAGGGCCAAAAACGGCAGCTCGCGGCCACCGGTGTCGATCCTCAAAACCGCTGCATCGCCCGCAGCGTCAGCCGCCACGACATCGGCGATCGGATAGACCTCGCCGGTGGCCGTCATGACGCCAAACCGATGACCGGGTTCGCGGCCGAGGACGTGATGGTTGGTGACCACCAGCCCGTTCGCGGAAAGAAGCCAGCCGCTGGCCATCCCGCCCATGTGCCAGTCGTTGCACTTGCCGCACTTGTAAATCGAGCCGACCACGACCACCGCCGGCATCACGGCCTCATACAGCCCACAGTCGGGGGAAAGGCTGCAGGGCGTGGCCGGGCTGGGCAGTCTGATCCGCTCGCCCTCGGCGGCCGCCAACCGCTCGGCCGCCGCCTCGGCATCGAGCGTGACAGACCGGCCCGCCTCGCCCCCGCCCTCAACGATCCCCCCGAGTCCGCTGACGAACCGGCCGGCGAGCCGGGCGTCGTCAACCACCGGCTCGGCCGCAACGGCTCCGGCGTGAACCGAGCAGGCGACGATCAGCAGGCCTGCTGCAACCGTTCTCGTCATCCGCCGCCTCGCAAACGCCATGTCTCAAGCATAGCCCCGACAGAGCCGGCGGGGCGGCCCCCTGACCAGCCGCCGTCGGACTCCTACCATGACTGCGGTGGGGCGAGTATCACAACCGTCCCGCCTTCCGCAGACCACAAGATTCACCATCAGCATGACTCGCTCTTCGACGCCCCGCTGGATGTTCTGGTGCCTGGTCGCGGCCGGGATCTACAACCTCCTCTGGGGTGCGGTGACCGTCCTCTGGCCCGACTGGCTCTTCACGCTGACGGGCATGGAGCCTCCGGCCTACCCGTTCATCTGGCAGTGCGTCGGGATGATCGTGGGGGTCTACGGAATCGGATACCTCGCCGCCGCTCCCGACCCTGTCCGCCATTGGCCGATCGTCCTGGTCGGTTTTCTGGGAAAAATCTTCGGTCCGCTCGGGTACGTGGGCGGGCTGCTGCAGGGGACGGTGCCGGCGGCGTTCGGCGTCACGCTGCCGACCAACGACCTGATCTGGTGGATCCCTTTTGCTTTGATCCTCCGGCACGCCTACCGGGAAAATGCGGCTGCTACAGCCGGCGGAGTAGCGGCGTGGCCGGCACTCCCCGCAGCGGGTGACTTGCGGCAGGGTCAGAAGATTTGCTAATCTCGTCAAGGCGTCGGGGATGGCTTTTCCCCATTGTTATTTCTGCCGGCCCACGGGACTGCTCGTGAAAGCCTGATCGCCGTCGTTTCTTCCTCGACGGCCCGCATCGCTTCGTCATCGACTGATTTTCAGTGTCGATGGCTTGCGGTGTAGCCCGGCATTTCCCGAAATGCAGCGGGTGCTTGTTCGTTCCCTTCTGGCAGCTTGCCGCCCACTCGCGCTCCGGGCGGTTGGCTGGAGTCCGACCCGGTTTCTTCGGAGAGCTTCGATTCATGATCACGTTGCCCAAGCCCCTGCCCCCCCCGGGCAAGTCTTCCGCCCGTCTGCTGGCTGCCGCTGCCGTTCTGGCCGGCGTTGCCTGGTGCCTTGCCTGGCCGCAGGTTGTCGCGGCAGACGACGTCTATGCGATCAGCTTCTCGACCGGCGAAATGATCCGCTACGATTCGACCGATCCCACGGGGACGCGCACCACGCTGCTCCCAGCAGGCCAGCTCGACCAGCCGGGAGCCCTCACGCTCGGACCGGACGGCAACCTCTACATCGGCGTGGGCGGTGACGGGGGAACCGTCGCCCCTACGATTGCCCGCTACGACCTCCCGGGCGGGACGCTCTCAACCGTTTACACCTTCTCTGCTTTCGAGGTCTTCCCCGGCAGTCTGGCCTTTCTCGGCAACGACCTGCTGGTCGGCCGCAACCCGCTATTTTCCGACACCGGCCCGGTCGTCAAGCTGACCGGGGTCATCGGCGGCCCGGTCGTTCCCAGCGACTTCACCAGCGGCACGATTCTTGCCAGCAGCCCCGGGCTTGCCCTGGCGGCCGACGGCAGCCTCTATGTCAGCGACCAGACCTACGACTTCGGCACGAGCACCGCCACCGGGCCGGTCAAGCGGTTCAACGCTTCGGGCGTGTTCGTCGAGGAGGTGATCGCTGACGGGGCCAACGGCCTGTCGGGGCCGACGGGACTGGTGATCGAGGACTCGACGCTCTACACCGCCAGCATCATGACCGGCACGATCCTCGAGACCTCGCTGGGCAGCGCCACGACCCAGGGCTTCGGCGACTCCGGGGCTCCCTTTGGCACCGGCGTGCTCACTTCGCTCTCCGCCGGCGGCCTGCTGGCAGGCAGCCCGGCTGGTGATGGCAACATCTACCGCTTCGGCTCCGACGGGACGCTCTTGGAGACCTTCGCCTCAGGCCTCGGCCAGGTCGGCGGGGTTGCCACCGTGACCGTGCCCGAACCAACCGCGGCCGCCGTGACCGGCCTCGGCCTAGCCGCAGCTGCCGCGATCGCCCGCCAACTCCGCCGACGGGGCAGCCGATGACCTCCCGCCGCAGCGGACTCACCCTCATCGAAGTGCTCGTCGTGATCGCCCTGATCGGCGTCCTCGTCGGGGTTCTGTTGCCGTCGCTGCAGGCGGCCCGGGAGACCGTCCGGCGGACGGGCTGCTCGAACAACCTCCGGCAGCTCGGCCTGGCACTGGCCAACCACGAGTCGGCCCGGCGGGTCTTCCCGGTCGGGGCGGAGTCCCGGGAGTGGGCCGAAAACCCTGGGTTTCCGCACCAGTTCTTCCGCTGGTCGGTGCTGGCCCACCTCGCGCCCTTCTACGAGGAGGCGGGCCTGCTCGCGGATCTCGACCTGACGGTGCCGCTCTACACCGGCTTCGGGCCCGAGGCGGTCGCCGCCCAAAACAGGCCGGTCGTGGCCCGTCTGGTGCCGGTCTTTCTCTGCCCCAGCGACCTCGGCCAGCCGGTCTCAGAAACCTTCGGCCCCACCAACTACGCCGCCTGTACCGGGACCGGGGCCGACGGCGGCACGCCCTTCGAGACCGACGGGCTGTTCTTCATCAACTCGCGGATTCGCGGCAAGAATGTCGGCGACGGGCTCTCCAAGACCGTCGCCTTCTCGGAGAGCATTCTCGGCATCGGCCCGCGGGCCACGACGAGCCCGGCGGGCATCGTGCCCGACACCGGCTACGGCTTCATCTTCAAGACGCCGCTCTCCGAAGCGGCCTGCAGCCGGCCCTTCTACTACAATTTTACCGATCTTCGCGGCTTCTCCTGGGCCAACGGTGAATACCGCACCACGCTTTACAACCATGCCCGCGAGCCCAACTCCGAGGAACTCGACTGCCTCGCGGCCGTCATGAACACCGCCGACATGGCGAAGATGTACGCCGGCTACGGCTGGCGGACCGCCCGCAGCCGGCATCCCGGTGGCGTGCACGTCGCCCTGGCGGACGCCGCCGTGCGGTTCCTGGGAGACGACGTCGATCCTGGGGTCTGGCAGGCCGTCTCCACCCGCGACGGCGGCGAGAGCGTCCAGCTACCCCGCTAGCTGCCCGTGGAAAAAGCCCTCCATGGCCTTTTTCCACTTGAGCGACTCCCCAAAAAGCCGAGGTTTTTGGGGGTCGCCGATCGCCGCATCCTGCGGCGGCAGACTTGTTCCACAGTCTGCTAGCCGAGGGTGCCCTGCCGCCGGCGTCTCACGACGGCGGCCGGCTCACTGATCGCTGCCAAACCGCTTTCGCAGGTCGGCGATCACCCGCCGCATGTCGGCCGGAAGCGGGCTCTCAAAGACCAGCTGGTCGCCGCTTTCAGGGTGCACGAAGCCGAGTTCGGCCGCATGGAGCATCACCCGCGGCGCCCGCGACTCGTCCCGCCGCGTTCGCCGCCCGGCCGCCGCGTAGACCCGCTCCCCGCAGATCGGATGCCCCAGCTCGGCCAGGTGGATGCGGATCTGATGGGTGCGGCCGGTCTCGAGGCGACACTCCACCAGCGTGGAGGCATCGCCGAAATGCTCAACCGGCGCGACGTGTGTGACGGCCAGCTTGCCGCTGCCGTCGTCGCTCGATCCCCGCCGACCGTCACCGCGATCGCGAACGAGCTGCGTCCGGATCGTGCCGGCCGCCACCCGCCCCACAGCCACCGCCAGATAGCGTCGCTGCGTGGTGTGTAATCGAAACTGCTCGGCCAGAATCCGTCCGGCCGGCACCGTCCGGGCGAAGACCAAGAGGCCGCTGGTCTCTCGGTCGATGCGATGCACGGCTCGCACCGGCTGCGGTCGCCGCCGCCCGCCGCTGCCCCGCCCGCCGCCGCGGCCGGCCCGACCGGCGAGCTCCCGAGCGATCGCCTCGGGCACGAGCTCCTCGAGCGTCGGCTGGAGCTGCCGGCGGCGGGCGGGCCAGCCTCGCTCCTCGTGGTGCCGGGTAGTGGTTACGCCCGGCGGCTTGTCGACCACCACGACCGCCCGGTCGAGATGGACGATCCGGACATCGTCCGCCGCGGGCGGCCGCGGCGCGGCATCCTTGAGCACCTTGACAACCTCGCCCGTTTGCAGCCGGCGGCCGGCGTCGGTGCAGACGTTGCCGTGAATCAAGACCCGCCGGCCGCGAATCAACTTCTGCACCTGCGACCAGCTCGTGGCGTCGATCCGGCCGCGAAGAAAGGCCGCCAGGGTCTGGCCGCGATCGGCGGCGGCGACGTGGTGGACGGTGCCGGGGTGGGGCTTCATGTGGGTCTGCTTGACCGGTTTTCCCCCGGTTTTACACTTTCGGTGAAGGTCGCGGGCGACGAGACTCCCCCCTTCCAGCCTCGTTCAGGAGAATCTCCCGCCGTGCCCGGCACCTGTGTCATCGGACTGCAATGGGGTGACGAGGCCAAGGGAAAACTCGTCGACATCCTCACCGGCGAGCACGACATCGTCGTCCGCTACGCCGGCGGAGCCAATGCCGGTCACACGGTTGTGTCGGCCGGCGAGACCTGGAAGCTTTCCCTGATTCCCAGCGGAATCCTCCGCGACGGCGTGCAGTGCGTGGTCACCGGCGGGGTGGTGCTCGACCCGGCCAGCGCCATCGCCGAGCTCGACATGCTCGAGTCTCGCGGCATCACGGTGGCCGGAAAGCTGCGGCTCAGCGACCGGGCCCATGTCGTCTTCCCCTGGCACCTCGCCGAGGATCGTCACCTCGATGCCAGCCTCTCCGGGGGCGGTGCGATCGGCACCACCGGCCGGGGCATCGGCCCCTGCTACCGCGACAAGGTCGGCCGGGCCCTGGCAATCCGTCTGGGCGACCTCTACCAGGCCGACCTCCGGGAGCGGATCGAGCATGTCGCCGCCTTCAAGAACCGGCTGCTCGCCTCCTGGCAGCGGCCCGGCGACGACACGCTGACGCCGCTGGATCCCGTGGAGATCCACCGCCAATACCTCGGCTACGCCGAGCGGCTCCGACCCTTCGTCTCCGACACGACCGCCTATCTGCTCGACTCGGTCGAAGACGGCCGCCGGCTGCTCTTCGAGGGCGCCCAGGGGGCTTTGCTCGACATCGACCACGGCACCTTTCCCTATGTCACCAGCAGCAACTCCTCGGGCCTCGGCGTGGCCGCCGGCTCGGGTGTTCCCGGCCGCTGGATCGAGCGGGTGATCGGGGTGGTCAAAGCCTATTCGACGCGGGTCGGCGGCGGCCCCTTGCCAACGGAGCAGGACAATCCAGTAGGGCTGCATCTCCGCGAGCGGGGCAACGAGTATGGCACGGTGACGAGGCGGCCGCGGCGGTGCGGCTGGTTTGACGCGGTCGCCGCCCGCTACACCGCCCGGCTCTCGGGTGTCGACGAACTGGCGGTGATGCTGCTCGACGTGCTCGGCGGTCTCGACGAGATCAAGATCTGCTCCGCCTACGAGATCGACGGCCGGCAGGTGACGCAGTTCCCGAGCCAGCTGGCCGACCTCGAGCGGGCGGTGCCGATCTACGAGACCCTGCCCGGCTGGGAAGACGACCTCACCGGCGTTCGCAGCGATTCCGACCTCCCGGCGGCGGCCCGCCGCTATCTCGATGCGATCGGCGAGATGCTGGGCCGCCCGGTGTCGATCGTCTCGGTCGGTCCCGACCGGGCCCAGACCATCTTCTGTGACCGCTCCGGACAACCGCCATGGCAAGCATCTCATCCGAGCACGGCGGCGGGAGCGTGACGAGTCCCGCCGCCCCGACCGATCCGCCGACCGGAGAGCCGCCAGAGCCCTCCGGGCAGGGATCGACCGAGGCCCGCCCGGCGGCGCTGCCTCGTCATGTGGCCATCATCATGGACGGCAACGGCCGGTGGGCCCAGCAGCGGGGGCTGCCCCGGATCGAGGGCCACCGGCAGGGCGTGACGAGCGTCCGCCGGATCACGGAGCACGCCGCCCGCCTGGGGATCGACCAGCTCACCCTCTACTGCCTGTCGAGCGAAAACTGGCGGCGTCCGGCCAGCGAACTCGCCTTCCTGATGGAACTGCTCGGCCACTACATGGTCGAGGAGCGGGACCTGCTGATGCGGCAACGCATCCGCCTCTCCATGATCGGCAGCCGCGAGGGGCTGCCCCCCGAGACGCTCACCGACCTCGACGAAACGGTCGCCCTCTGCAGCGGCAACGAGGGAATGCGGCTCTGCCTGGCGATCAACTACGGCTCCCGCGGTGAGATCGCGGCGGCCGCCCGACGCCTCGCCCGGGAAGTGGCCGCCGGCCGGCTGACGCCCGATGCGATCGACGAGGACGTCGTGGCCGAACATCTCGAGACGGCCGGCATGCCCGATCCCGATCTGCTGATCCGCACCGCCGGCGAGATGCGGCTGAGCAACTTCTTGCTGTGGCAGATCAGCTACGCCGAGCTCTGGGTGACGCCGGTTGCCTGGCCCGACTTCGCCGAGTTCCATTTCGACGAGGCGCTGGCGGACTTTGCCGGTCGGGATCGCCGCTTCGGAGGGATCGGGCCAGCGTGACCGCCGAGCCGCCGCCACCGCCGCCGCATTCCGGCTCCCTGCTATCGCGTGCCCTTGTCACGGTGATCGCGGTCAGTCTCTTCGCAGCCCTCTGCTGGGCAGACGCCACCCGCCTGCTGGGAGCTCCGGCCGCCTGGTGGCTCACTCCGGTCGCCGTCCTGCTGGCCTGGGGAGCCGCCGCGGAAGCCGTGGCGATGGCGGCGAATCGGGGGCTCGCTCCCCGGGGCATGGTTGTGCCGGCGGCCGCCGCCGCGGTGCCCCTGGCAACGGTCGCGGCCACCGCGGCCCCGGCAACCGCCGGCAGCGGCCCGGCCGCCGTGATCGGCTGGGCGGCGATCGCCGCCACCGTCGGATTGGCGACGATCTTCATCGCCGAAATCGCCGCCTACCAGCGAGGAGCAGGCGGCCTGGCCCGGGTCGCCGGCGGCTCGCTTGCCTTGGCCGCGATCGGGATGCCCCTGGCGTTCACGGTGGCGCTGCGGCTGCTCGGCAGCTCGCTGACCGTCGCCGACGCCCCCGCCGAAAGCTCCGCCGCGTCCTGGCTCGCTCCGCTGGTGCCGCTGGTCAGCATGGTGGCGGTGGTCAAGGGGGGCGACATCGCCGCCTATCTCGTCGGCTCGCTTGCCGGCCGTCACCGGATGGCGCCGCTGGTGAGTCCGGGCAAGACCTGGGAGGGGGCCGTCGCCTCGCTCGCAGCGTCGCTTGCCGTCGCCTGGCTGCTGCTCGAGGCGAGTGGCCTCACGGCGGCCCGGCCCTGGGGCGGCTGGCCCGTCTTCGGGCTGGTGGTCGGCGGGGCAGGGATGCTCGGCGATCTCGCGGAGTCGCTGGTCAAACGCGAGCTGGCGACCAAAGACTCAGGCCAATTCCTCGGAGGGCTTGGCGGCTTTCTCGACCTCCTCGACGCGGCCCTCTTCGCTGCCCCGATCGCCTGGCTGCTCTGGATGCTGGGCCTGCCGGCCGCCTGAGAGCGGCCTTCCGCAGCCTGCAGCCCCCGAATCTGCCCGGCGGGAACTCTTGGGGTATAGTTGCGGAAGCGGCGCCAGTCATTTTTCCTCTGAGACCGCCGGCCACACCAGCCGCCGCGGGTTTCGATGTCTCGCTCCACGATCGCGGTCGTCGACACCAAGCGTCTCGCCGCCATCTTCGGCCCGCGGGACTGCCATCTCCGCCGGATTCGCGAGGCGCTCGGCGTGGGCATCGCGGCCCGTGATGACTCGATCCACATCGAGGGGGATGAGCAGGCCGTCCTCCAGGCGACGGAGGTCTTCGAGGAGCTCGACCGCATCGCCCGGGAACGCGGGGGTGTCGAGGCGGACGAGGTCGCCCGGCTCCTCAAGATCGCCACCGGCGAGGAGTTCGCCCCGCGGACCGAGCCGATCGAGGTCCACCGGCCGGGCGGCCAGCTCCTGCCTCGCTCGGCCGGCCAGGCGGCCTACGTCGACGCGATCCGCGAGAACGACATCGTCCTCTGCGCCGGCCCGGCCGGCAGCGGCAAGACCTTCCTCGCCGTCGCCATGGCGGTCTCGTCGCTGCGGGCGGAGCAGGTCAAGAAGATCGTGCTTGTCCGCCCGGCGGTCGAGGCGGGCGAGAGCCTCGGCTACCTGCCGGGCGACCTGCAGGCCAAGATCAACCCCTATCTGCGGCCGCTGATGGACGCGCTCCGCGAGATGATGGACTATGAGCAGCTCAAGCGGCTCACCGACCAGGACGTGGTGGAGATGATCCCGCTGGCCTACATGCGGGGGCGGACGCTCAACCACGCCTTCATCATCCTCGACGAGGCCCAGAACACGACGGTCGCCCAGATGAAGATGTTCCTCACGCGGCTCGGGTTCGGCTCGAAGATGGTGATTTCGGGAGACACCACCCAGATCGACCTGCCACCCGACCGCCGCAGTGGCCTGCTCGACGCGATGGACCGGCTCCACGACGTGCCCGGCTGCGGGCGGGTCGCCCTGGGCGGCGCGGATATCGTCCGCCATGCGCTCGTGCAGCGGATTGTGGAGGCCTACGACCGGTAACCCACATGCCCCGACTCCCCACTAGCCGCCGTCGCCCCCGCCGTCCCGGCACGGTCGAGATTCCGCATGGGTTCTGGCAGTTGCTGGCCAGCCAGGCAGCTCGCCCCGAGGTGCTGATGCGGCTGGGCATCTGCCTAGCCGCCGCCCTCCTCCTGCTGATCGTTCTCCAGGGCTGGGCCGAGCCGTTCGGTTTCCGCGTCGGCTCGGTGCCCGTCCACGGCGTGGTCTCGCGGGTTCCCTTCGAGAAGCCCGATCCGGAGGCCACACGGGTGGCCCGCGACCGGGCGGCGGCAAAGGTGCGGGTTGTCTACGCCCAAGACAAGGCCCCGATCGTCCAGCTCCGCGACGGCCTCAAGAATCGCGCGGCCGAGATCACGGCGGCCGAATCCCTGGGCACCGTGCCGCGGGAGGCCTGGCTGGAGTTCGCCCCGGAGGCGGCCGGGATCCTCGACCATGTGCCCCCGCCGGCAGCCGTGCCGGTCGCTCCCGAGCCGCCCGACCTGCAAGCCGTCGGCACGCCGCCGCCGAAGGCCGGCAAGCCGCCCGAAGCAGTTCCGGAATTGCCGCCGGAAATCGCCCGCCAGGTGAAGGCGGCCCAGGAGGAGTTTCAGCGGTTCCGCGGCCGGATCGACACCAAGGAGAAGCTGCTCCTGTTTGAGAAGGGGATCGACCTGGCCTTCCAGGAACTCGAGGCGACCGGTGTGCTCGAGAAGATCCAGCACACGTTCGACGAGGGCAGCCAGAACGAGATCGACGTCCATCCGCTGGGCAACCCGGCCGAGACGGTTCGGGTGCAGGTCCCGCAGGTCCTGCTCGTCGAGGCTAAGGCCCGCCTCCGGACGCGGCTCAACGAGGAACTCGGCGAGGGCCCGTTCGTCGATCGGATCTTCGCCTGGATCGAGCCCCGCCTCTCCGGCACCCTCGAGATCGACCGCGAGGGCACCTCCCTGGCCAAGCAGGAGGCGGTCGAGCGGACGCCGCCCCAGTTTGTCGCCTACCAGAAGGGCGGGCTGCTGGCCGAGGCGAGCCAGCCGATCACGCCCGAGTCGCTCCAGCTTCTCCGCCGGGAGCATGATGAGTTTCTCACGCTGCAGGCCCCCGGGCAGCGGCTCGCCAGGGCCCTGGCCATGCTCGGCCTGTTCGCGGCGCTGTTCGCCCTCTCGGGCTTCTACATTCATCTCAACCACGCCGGCCTGCTCCGTGAGCTACGGCACGTTCTCACGCTCGTCGGGCTGTCGCTGGCCACCGTCGTGCTCTGCATGCTGACTGCGGCTGACTCTTGGCAGGCCCAGGTGGTGCCATTACTCCTGTTCGCGATGACGATCGCCATCGCTTACGACGAAGACCTCGCCCTCCTGCTCGCCGCTGAGGTGGCGCTGGTGGTGGTCCTCGGCCTGGGCCGCGGCCTGCCGGAGTATGTCACGCTCACCGCCGCTGCCGCGGCGATGGTGTTCTGGATGGGTCGGATCCGCAGCCGCAGCAAGCTGATCTACGTCGGCATCTGGGCGGCGGTGGTGGCGGCCTTCACGCAGGTCGGGGCCAACCTCCTCCATGAGCGGCCCTTCGACCTGCAGATGCTCTACGAGGCGGGCCGCACCGGGCTCTGGACCCTCCTGGCCGGCTTCCTGATGACCGGCCTGCTGCCCTTCGTGGAGCGGTCGTTCGGGGTGCTCACCGACCTCAGCCTCCTCGAGGTGGGCGACGTGGCCCACCCGCTTCTCCAGGAGCTCGTCCGCCGCGCCCCCGGCACCTACAACCACTCGATCAACGTCGCCAGCCTGGCCGAGGCGGCGGCCGAGTCGATCGGCGGTCGCGGCCTGCTCGTCCGCGTCGGCGCCTACTTCCACGACATCGGCAAGATGCTCAAGCCGGCCTACTTCGTGGAGAACCAGGGGCAGGAGAACCGCCACGAGTCGCTCGTGCCGGCGATGAGCACCCTGATCATCGTGGCCCATGTCAAGGAAGGGGTGGAGCTCGCCCGCCAATACAATCTCCCCCAGCCGATCATCGACCTGATCGCCGAGCATCACGGCACCACGCTCGTGGAATACTTCTACAACCGGGCCGCCAAGCGTTCCCAGGACGATCCCAACGGCGACGGCCCCGACGAGCAGACCTACCGCTACCCCGGCCCCAAGCCGAGTACCCGCGAATCGGCGGTGATGATGCTGGCCGACGCCGCCGAGAGCGCTAGCCGCACCCTCTCCGAGCCCACCCCCGCCCGGATCGCCAGCCTCGTCAACGAACTGGCCCAGAAGCGGCTCAACGACGGCCAGTTCGACGAGTGCGGCCTGACGCTCGAAGAGCTCAAGACGGTCGAGAAGAGCCTCGTCAAGAGCCTGACCGCCGTCTACCACGGCCGCGTCAAGTATCCCGACCAGCGCACCGCCTGACCGCCGGCTCGGGGCGGGCCCGCATTCCGCGCGTTATCGAGTTGGAAAAGGGTACAGGCACCTCGCTTCGCTCGGAGCCAGTC
>CALGAS010000312.1 GCA_937959175.1 uncultured bacterium
GCCAAACCACTTTCCCGTGCGGCCGCAGCCGCACTGCACCTCGTCGAAGACCAGCAGCAGGTCGTGCTCGTCGGCGATCTCACGCAACCCCTGGAGGAAGCCCTCTGGCGGCGGCACCACGCCTCCCTCGCCGAGGATCGGCTCGACCATGATCCCGCCGGTCTGATCGTCGACCAGCCGGCGGACCGCCTCGAGGTCGCCGTGGGGAGCGTACTGGAAACCGGCCACCATCGGCCCCAGCCCTTCGTGATACTTCGGCTGGGCCGTCGCCGAGACGCTTCCCATCGTCCGCCCGTGAAAGCCACCCTGAAAGGTGATGATCTTGTGCCGCCGGCCCTCGGTCCGCAGCCGGACGAGCTTGATCGCCGCCTCGTTGGCCTCGGTGCCGGAGTTGCAGAAGAAGGCCTGGCCGCCGAAGGACCGCTCCGAGAGCAGCTTCGCCCACTCCCCCTGCGGCTCGATGTACCAGGTGTTGGGCACGTGAATGAGCCGCTCGATCTGCTCCTGCACCGCCTTGACCACCGGGCCAGGGCAGTGGCCCAGCAGATTGCAGCCCCAGCCAGGAAAGAGGTCGAGGTATTCACGGCCCTCGGCGTCCCAGACCCGCGAGCCCTCACCCCGCACCAGACAGACCGGAAACCGGCGGTAGTTGGGCACGACGTAGCGGTCGAAGGTGTCGAAGATCGCCTGGGTGCGGGGGCCAACCGCCGGCGGAGAGGAATCGATCGAGGCCATGGCTGCGTTCCGAAGGCGATGAAAATGATTGAATGAAAGACGACGAGTGAAACAACAAAAGGGAGTCTGGGAGCCGGATGAATGACCCGCTGGCCGGAACCTCAGCGGGCCGCTGCGACCGCGGCCGCGTCGGCCGCCCGGCCACGGCGGACGTCGCCGACGATCTCAGTGCCGACACCGCTGGTGGTGTAGATCTCCAGCAGCAGTGAGTGCCGGAGCCGGCCATCGATGATATGAATCTTGCCGACACCGCGGGCGAGCGTCTCGAGGCAGCCTTCAATCTTGGGGATCATCCCGGCCGCGATCGTGCCGTCGGCGATCAGCCGACGTGCCTCAGCGGCCGAGAGTGAGTGGATCAGGCTCTCGGGGTCGGCGACGTCCCGCAGCACGCCGGGGATATCGGAAAGGACGACGAGCTTGTCGGCCCCCATGGCGGCGGCCACCGCCGTGGCCGCGGTGTCGGCATTGACGTTGAGCTTGTGGCCGTCGGGCCCGAGGGCCATCGAAGGGATCACCGGCACCTGGCCGGCGTAGGCGAGGTTGTCGATCGTCAGCCGGTCGACGCGGGTCACCTCGCCGACATGCCCCAGATCGAGTGGCTCGCCGGCGGGCCCGGCCAGCGTGAGCGGCTCACCGAAGAGGACATTGGTCGAGAGGAAGTTCAGCGACATCGCCCGCCCGCCGTACTCCTCGAGCCGGCTCACCAGTTCGTGATTGAGTTCGGTGGCGAGCACCCGCTCGACGATCGCCAGCGTCGCCTCATCGGTGTAGCGGCGGCCCTGGACGAACCGAGGCTCGATGCCCGCCTCGTCCATCGCCCGACTGATCGCCTTGCCGCCCCCGTGAACCACGACGACCCGCATCCCCAGCGTCGTCATGAAGACGATGTCGAGCAGCAGATGACGCAGGGCGTCGGGGTGTTCGAGGACGCTCCCGCCCAGCTTGATCACCGTGGTCGTGTCGCGGAACTTGCGAATCCAGCCGAGCGCCTCGATGAGCGTATCGGCCTTTTCGATCGCTTGCTGCTGGGGGCTGCTGGAAACGGGCTCGCTGGGCACGGACAAGGGCTTCCTGGGGCGGGGTCGCCCGGCTGGCCGCCGAGCGGAATCACCAAGTGTAGCAGGGCGTTTCCGGCCGTGGGCGGGTTGGCGGTGGACGGTCGCTCGGGCTTCCGGCGACCGGGATGGCCCAACGGCCCGC
>CALGAS010000313.1 GCA_937959175.1 uncultured bacterium
CCCTTTTCCATAGAAGCCCCCCGGCGCGAGCCGGGGGGACGGCGAGCCGTTGGGCGAGAGACGTCCCCGGAAACCGGAAGAACCGTTCATCACCCAAACGCCCAAACTGCGTCCTTCACCCACCAACCCACGGCACTTTATCGAGCGACGGCGGCCCGTTGGCCTCCTCGCGGGCTGGCTTTGGTCCGGTCAAAAGCACCCGTTTCGAACCTCCTGGCAGATCAGGTGCCGGAGCCGGGAGATCGCCTGCTCGTCGGTCGCCTTGGCGTCCATCCAGAACTGCCGGAGTTCGTCACGCCATTCGGCGTTGGAAATGTACTGGTCGTACCGCCAGACGGCGTCGAGACGCCGGTTGAGTTCCGCGACGAGGTCGTGGTCGTGATCCGAGATGCCGGCTGATTCGCCGATGTGCTCGTATTCGTGCTCGGTGGCAAGCGACATGAAGAAAACTCCAGTGGAGGGAGGAAACATCGCTCCGTCCTGGAGGCACGTCCGCCGCGTCGCCTGCGGCACTGGCAACGGTATGAGTCCAGGGCGGGCGGAGGCAAGCCGCAGGGGGACACGGGATGCGGGCAGGGCCGAGGCCTGGGCGCGGGCGGTGGACACTCAGGCTGGTGGTCTCCCAGGCCCAGAAGGCTGGAGATCCCCCCGGGCGGTCACGAGCTAAAAACCACTTTTTGGCCAAAAAAAAGCCGTAAAAAGATCCCCAGCAGCGACCCAAACCTTGCGTCGAGGCGTATGATTGAATACCGTCAAGTTTTTCGCATGCGTAGGTGTGGAAAGCCGGCGGGGGGTGCCGTTCCGGAAAAGGAGATTTGCATGTCGAGGGTGCCTCGTCGTTTCTCAAAAGTCTTGACCTTCCTCGCTGCGTTGCTGTCGATGCCCGGTCGGTTGTTACTGGCCGCTGATGCGTCGCCGGCTCCGATCCTGCAGTGGTTTGACTCGTCCTACGTCACTCAGGAGAAGCGGGTTGCCGACTTCTTCATGGCCGGGTACGGCTCGACCTGGATCCCCCCGGTCGGCCGGGCCGACTCGGGCAACCAGTCGGTCGGCTACGACGTGTTCGATCGTTTCGACCTCGGGCAGGGCGGCAATCCCACGCTGTACGGCACCGAGCAGGGCCTGCGGAACTTCACCTCGACGATGCACCGGGCCGGCGGTGACGTGATCGTCGACCTCGTCTGGAACCACAACGGTTTCAGCGATATGCAGCGGTCCGGCTTCCTGGAGCAGGGCGGGTATCCGGGTTTTCTGTTGACCCATCCCGATGCGATCGATGGCGACTTCCACAGCATCTTTCAGGGCGGTGACTTGAACGGCCGCCTGGCCGGCCTGATCGATTTCAGGCACGAGATGAACTTCCAGTACATCCGCTCGCCGGTCGACCCCGCCGATCCGCGGAATATCCCGGCGGGCACGATTTGGAACCGCCCCGACCCCAACAACGCCCGCTTCTATGCCGACCGCGACCAACCCGGCTCGACCGTCTTCAATCCGCTGACCGGCCAGACCGTCACGCTCTATGAGTTCAACCAGGACAATCCCCTGGCCGGCGATGCCGTGCCTGAAAATGCCCTCGGGGCATTGATGCGAAACGCCCGCTGGCTGATCAACGATGTCGGCGTGGACGGCTATCGGATCGACGCCGCCCGCCACTTCGAACCCTGGGTGTTCGGCTACTACGACGAGGCGGTCTACCGGGCCAACCGGCGGACCCTCCTCGACGGCTCTCCGCGGGAGGTCTTCAGCTTCAGCGAGAGTGCCTCGACCGACCGCAGCAACCTGCTTTCGCAGTTTGTTCGCAAGGATGCCGGCCGGCTCCCGGCCGGACAGATCACGGGCAACCGCGACGCCCTCGACTTCGCTCAGTTCTGGCCGATCAAGGAGAACCTCTCGTCCAACGGCACTGCCAACGACTTCCGCAGCATGGTCAATGCCGGCCTCGACGTCTTCGACGACGGCCTGGTCAACGGCTCGGCGGGGGTGGTCTTCGTGCAGAGCCACGACGATTTCGGGCCTGACCTGATGAATGTCGCCTACGCCTTCTCGTTGATGCGGCCCGGCAACGCGATCGTCTACCACAATGCCAACGAGCACTACGATGAGTTTCGCAACTTCCCCAAGCCGGGCCGGGGCGACGCGCTGGGCAACTTCGGTGACACGATCACCACGCTGGTCGATCTCCGCAACCGCTACGGGCGGGGCGATTACCGGGAGCGGTGGCTCGAGAAGGAAAGCTACGCCTTCGAGCGGAGCGGCTCGGCCCTCGTAATGCTCAGCAACCGCAACGATGGGGGCTTCGACACCCGCACGATGGACGTCGACTTCACCCTCGGCTCGCGGCTGATCGAACTGACCGGCAACGCCGCCCGGGCCAATGCCGAGGCCGGCTCGACGACGATTCCCGAGGTATTGACCGTCACGGGAACCGAGTCCAACCGGCAGGTGACCGCCCGCTTTCTGCGAAACGACGGCCGCGACCAGGGCTATCTCGTCTACGGCCTGCCGACGCCCGTCTCGGCGGCGGGGCTGGAACTGGCCGGGGTTGCGGTCGGGCCGGTGATCGCGGGTGACGACCCGCCGGAGTTTCAGGGGGGCGAGACGGCGGCCCAGACCGGCTCGATCCTGGTCGCCAACGCCCGGGCCCGACTGGCCGACATGCAGGTGATCACCGATGGCTCGTTTACGGTCAGGCTGGCCACCGAGGCGGTCACGCTCCCGGGCGGCTACCGCGACCGATCGGCCGATGGCGACCAGGCGATGCTGCGGATCAACGAGGGGCTCGATCTCAACGGCAACGGTCGAGTCGATGTCGTGACCCCGGGTGATGTTTCCTACGGGTTCGAGGAGTTCGTCACGACCCGTCAGCCGGGCTTTCAGCAGGCCAGCGGCAACGGGCTCTTCGAGCAGACCGTCGATGCCAGCCTGATGCCCGAAGGGATGAACTTCCTGACGGTGCGGGCCTACCGGCACCGTGATTCGGGCACCGGCGGAGACAACGGGCCGCCGGTCTACAGCGAGTTCAAGCAGGTGCTCTACGTCGACCGGCTGCCACCCGAGGCGACCATCGAGGGCCTCGAGCCGTTCGGGACGATCGCCGGCAGCAACGATGTGAAGGTCCGATCGGTCGACGGCACCGCCGAGAGCGTCCACATCTTCCCCAATGTCGCCGCGACGGTCTCCGAGGCGACCCTCCTCGGCTGGGCCAACGCCGGGCTCAACCGGGCCGATCAGCTCGACGGCGATCTCTTCAAGCGAGGCTTCTTCAGCACCCCCAACGGCAACAACACCTACACCGTGGTGACCCGGGAGATCACCGGCACGACCAACGTGCAGCGGTTCACCGGGATTCGGCCAGAGTCGGCCCGGGGGGCCGGTTTCGGAGATCTCAACTTCGACGGCAGTCTCTCGGCCGCCGACATGACCGGGACCAACTACGCTTTCGAGAAGGTGCTCTCGTCCAAGAACACCGAGTTCAACGCGGCGGCTGACGTCACCGGGGACGGCCTGGTCGACACCCGTGACCTGGCGGCCCTCGAGCCGCTCCTGGCCGGTTCGGGTGCCGCGCTGACGGCCTTCGAGGGCGTCAAGGGCCGGCGGCTCGACTTCTCCGGTGACGGTCTGGCAAACGAGACCGATCTTGCCCTCCTGCGAATCCGGGTCGGCCAGTCGGCCAGCGGCGACACGCTCTGGGCGTCCGACATCGACGTCGATGGCGTGATCGGCCAGGGCGACGTGGCGATGCTCCAGCAGCAGTTTGGCGTGGCCCCGGCGGCGGGCGTCCCGGCAACGCTGGGCTGGACCGGCGGCGATGACCTGGCTGGTGGCGATGGGACCTGGTCGGCCGAGAGCCTCGGCTGGCGGGGAGCGGTCACCGATGCGACCCTGCCGATGCCGCTGGTGCCGGGCTCGACGGCGGTCTTCGGCGGCAGCGGCGGCACGGTCACCGTCAGCGGCACCGTGCGGGCGTTGGCTGGGATCGACGTGACGAGCACAGGGACGACGGAGTTCGTCGGGGGGACAATCGAGATCAGCGGTGATCCGGCCGGCGGGCGGATCAGCGTTACCGGTGGCGGGGCGGCTGTCGTCGGTTCGGCGATCAACGCAGCCGGACTCGTCAAGGCTGGCGCCGGCCGGCTGACCCTGGCCGCAGCCAACGCGATCACCGGTGACGTCTTCGTCGAGGCGGGAGAACTGGCCGTTGCGTCGGCCGGGGCCTTGGGAGGCCAGGGGGTGAACCTGACCGGTGGTCGGCTCGTGCTCGACACGGCAGCTCGGGAGCTCCTCAGCGTGCCCTCCGTGACCGGCAATCTGGTGGCCGATGCGGGGATCGACGTCGGGGTCGGCCGGCTGGCGATCGC
The DNA here is from genome assembly GCA_937959175.1 of uncultured bacterium. Classification (GTDB taxonomy): domain Bacteria; phylum Planctomycetota; class Planctomycetia; order Pirellulales; family UBA1268; genus QWPN01. Next base: position 4,362 of record CALGAS010000313.1, read on the forward strand.
TGCTGGCGGCATGAGCGAGGCCGACCTGCGGGCGGCCCTCGTGGCCGGCCGCAACGGCGGATCCTGGGACGGCCTCGCTGGCATCTCGTCGGCGGACGCCGGCAGCGGCCGGGCGGTCGGCTACGTCGTCAATGGTGACGGCTCGACAACGGTCGCCTACGCGGCCCCCGGCGACACCGATCTCAACGGCCAGGTCGACGTCTTTGATCTGGTCGCGATGACCACCGGCGGCAGTTATGGCTCGGGTGCCGCGGCCGTCTGGGCCACCGGCGACTTCAACTACGACGGCCTGAGCAATGTCTTTGATCTGGTCGACGTCGAGACGGGCGGAGCCTTCAACCAGGGCGATTACCTGCCGGTGGCCGCCACCGTGGCGACCGTGCCAGAGCCCTCCCTCTTGGCCCTCGCCGCTGCTGCCGGCTATGTCGTCTGGCGGCGGCGAAAGCGGTAGGCGAGCCCGACCAGAGCCCCTCCCAGCACGCCCAGCAGCCCCGGCTCCGGAACCGCCGCCACCTGGCCGAGCCCCCCGGCGACGGTCGGGCTCGCCGGGAAGTAGGGGCCGGTGCCGTAGGCGCCGCTCGAGTCGATGGCGATCAGGTCGAAGACGTTCGAGACCCCGTCGTAGTTGAAGTCACCCTCGCTCCAGACGGCCGCCTCGCCGTTGCCGAACTTGCCGGCCGAGTCGATCTCGATCAGGTCGAAGACGTTCACCTGGCCGCTTAAGTCGGTGTCGCCGGGGGCGGCGAAGGAGACCGTCGCCGAGCCGTCACCCGCCACCACGTAGCCAACCGCCCGCGAGCCGCCCGAGGCCGCTGCGGCGCTCGACATGATACCGGAGGCACCATTCCAGGCCCCACCGTTACGACCGGCGATGATGTCGGCCCGGAGGTCCTCGGCGGTGATCCCGCCGGCGGCGATTGCCACCTGGCCAGCTCCGAGATCGAGTCGCCCGCCGCCGCTGCCCTCGGTGACCGCCAGGCTCCCCACTGCCACGCTCACCCGGGCGTCCTGGACGAGAGCCAGTTCACCGCCGCCGTCGATCGTCACCGCCGGGGAACCGGCCAGCGTGCCCGCATTGATCGCCAGCGAGGTGATGCCGGTCGTGTCGTTGATTGCAAGGCCGGCGGCGGCGAGCGTGCCGCCGTCGACGATCACCGAGGGCGACCGCATCGTGGTGCCTGCGGCGATTGAAAGGGTGGCAGCGGAATCGACCGTGACGTTCGTGGCCGCCAGCGCATCGGCAGCGGCGACCTCGAGAGTGCCGGCGGAGATCGTGGTCGGCCCAGAGTAGGCGTTGGCCGCGTCGAAGACGACGGTCCCGGCCCCGATCTTGGTGACCGAGGTCGCCGCACCGATTGTCGGATAGCCCGCTTCGGCCTGGGTCTCCGTGCCGCTGGGCACGTCGATGATGATGTCGGTCGGTCCGCTGCCGGGAGTGAAGAGGAGATTGAGGTCGTTGCCGGCAAGGGCGAGACTGAAGGTTCCGCCGGCGGTCGAGTTGGCAAAGCCGGCGGTGCCGTTGGCGGCGGTGGTCACGATCTCGAAGGCATCCTCCGAGAAGCCCGTGATGCTGGCGGCCGTGGCGATCCGCCAGGAATAGGCTGTCGTGGGATCGAAGTTGGCGGCCGGCCCGTCGACGTCGGGGCCGGTCGAGGAGAGGGTCCAGAGATTGATCGCGAAGGGGTCGGCCGAGGTGGCCGTGATGTCGAGCGTGCCGGCGACCGTCACCGTGTCCCAGGCGATGCCGGCGGTGCCGGCAGCGTTGGCAAGCTGCCAGTTGTAGTTCCCGCCCTCGGCGAGCGTGAGGCCCTGGGCGAAGGTGAGGTTGCCGGGGCTGTTGCCCGGGGCCAGCGTGGCCCCGCCTCCAAGCGACGTGACGCCGCCGACGGTTCCCGACCCGCCGAGGGTGCCGTCGGCCGCGACGGTGACCGGTCCGACTGCCAGGGCGTTGTTGCCGTTAACTCGCAGCGTTCCGGCGGCGACCGCTGTCGGGCCCGAGTAGAAGCTGTCGGCGGCGAGCACGAGCGTGCCCTCGCCGGCCTTGGTCAGCCCGCCGCCGCCGGCGTCGATGAACGGCTGATCGACGGAGATCGTCCGGCCGGCGGAGTCGATCGTCGCTCCGCCCGGCAGGATCAGCAGGTTGTCGAGGCCGGAGATGAAGGTGCCATCGGCGGTGGCCGAGGCCCGCAGGGTTCCGCCGTTGAACGAGACCACGGCGCCGGTGCCCGAGCCCCGGGAAATCCGGGCGACCTCCAGGACGCCGCCGTCGAGATTGACCGCCCCGGTCTGCGATGTGCTCGTGGCCGCCAGCACGAGCCCGCCGGTGGCCGCTGCCACGACCTGGCCGGTGCCGCCGATCGTGAGCGTGCCGGCGCCGTCCCGGCCGACGATGAAGCTGCCGTCGGCGGCGGTCTGGAGCAGCTGGCCGCCACTGACGCTGATGTCACCGCTCGTGTCAGGATTCTTGCCGGCAAAGAGCGAGCCTGCCGCGGCGGTCGCGGTGTCGGCGAGGGTCAGGGTGCCCGTCCCGAAGTCGGCGACGTTGAGATCAAACTGGACCGTCAGATTGGCGCTGCCGCTGAGGTCGAGCGTGCCCGTCCCGGCATTGCCGACCGCCATGTAACCGGAGGCCTGGAGGACCGAACTGTCGCCGAGCGAGAGGGTGCCGGTGCTTCCGGTGGCGTTGCCGATGAGAACCTGATCGACCGTCAGGGCGGCCGAGCCCGAGGCGGTCAGCTGGCCGCTGCCGCCATCGCCCACCCGCAGCTGACCGACCGACGTCAGGGTGCTCGAATCAGCCACCGTGACGGTGCCCTGGGTGTCGGCCGTGTTGCCGACGAGGAAGTTGCCGCCGGAACGGATCGATGAGGTGCCCGTCAGCGAGAGCGTGCCGACCGAAGGGCCGATGTTGGCGATCAGAACCTCGTTGCCGACCTCGAGGCTCGAATCGGCAAGCGTCAGGGCATGCGTCCCGCTGTTGGCGGGATCACCGAAGCCGAGCCGGAGATTAGCCGCCGTCACCGTTGCCCCGGTCAGCGAGGCCGAGGTGTCGGCCGCGCCGGTGTCGTGGCCGATCGAGATCCAGCTGCCGACGTCGAGGGTGGCATTGGTGACCGTCAGGGAGGCCGCCTGGCCGGCGGATGATCCGACGTGCAGCTCGCCGCTCATCGCGTTGACCAGCGAGGTCGCGTCGGCGCCGGTCCCCTCCAGGGCGAGGGTGCCCGCCTCGATGGTCACACCGATTCCGCTCTCGACAGTCGCCAGCGTGTTGGTGATCCCATCACCGGCCAGCCGCAGCGTGCCGGGGCCGGTCTTGAGAAAAGAGCCCTCCACGGCGCTCATCTGGCCGCTGACGGTGAGCACGGTGTCGGCCTCGGCGACCGCGATGCTGCCGCTGCCGCCGGTGATCGAAAGGCCACGGTCGGTGGCTCCGGTTGCACCGGTGTAGGCGAGCCGACCTCCCGCGAGGACCAGGTTGGTCGGGTCGGCGGTTCCCGCCCCGAGCGGACTGGCTGCGCCTGCGTTGGCCACGGTGGCGATCGAGGTGGTGCCCCCCGCGAGCCGTACCGGCCCAGTGAAGGTGTTGGCGGTGGCGAGCGTGAGATCGCCCGCCCCGGTCTTGGTGAGCCCACCGCTGCCCCCGATGCTGCCCGCGCCCGACAGGCTGTAGGCCAGGGACTCGTTGGTGAACTGGGTTTCCAGCGGCAGGACCGTCGCCTCGAGGGTGACATCGGTGGTGCCGGTTGCCGAGTCGTCGAAGATCACCGGGCCATCGCCGTCGGCAAAGGTCACGGCGGAGCCCACGCCGGTGAAGCTGTCGAGCCAGTTGGCCTCGGTGGTATTCCACTGGCTGCTCACGTCGCCTTGCCAGCGTCGCACCGAGACGCCCGCGATCAGCAGATCAATCCGATTCTGGGCGGTGTTGTCGACGAGCGTCGCCTGCACGCCGGCCGGCAGGCTGCCGAGGGTGAAGTTGTAGTTGTCGAGGCTGCCATACTGGATCAGCGGCACCGTCCCGGGTGCCGGGGCGGCCGAGGCAAAGTTGATCACCGTCGCATCACCGCCGGTGGTCAGGCTGCCGGAGACCGAGAGGGGCGCGAAACTTTCGTCAGGGTTCCCGAAGGAACCGAGGTCGACGGTGATCGTGCTGTCGGCCCCGAGCGTCAGAGCCGAGGCGAACAGCTGGCTGTTGAGGCTGGCGACGTTGACGCCGAGGGTGGCGTCGGCGGCGATGGTGATTTCCCCGCTGCCAGTGTGGGCGGTGCTGAGGCCGAGCGTGCCGGCAGTCACGCTGGTCGGCCCGAAGTAGCTGCCGGCCCCGGTCAGGTCGAGCGTGCCGGTGCCCTCCTTGACGAGGCCGCCGACGCCGCCGAGTGGCTGAGGCATCGTCACCGTGAATCCCTGGGTATCGATCACCGCCCCGGAGACCGTGTCGTTGATCGTGGCGGTGAAGATGTCGGCCATGAAGGCATCAGAGTCGGCGGTAGCGACAAGCCGGCCGCCGTTGAAGTTGAAGGCGGTGGTGGAAAAGATGTCGGCCGACGTGACCTCTGCCGCTTCCAGCCGGCCGCCTGCGCCCAGGTTGACTGTCGCCAGCAGGCTCGATCCGCTCTTGGATAGCACGACGTTGCCGGCTCGCATCACGCCGGTGCCCTCGATCGAGAGCGTGCCAATGCCGCCAAACTTGCCGACGGCCACGTCTCCCCCGAGAACATCGACCGTGCCGCCGCTGATCGTCACCGTGCCGGTGCCCGAGGCACCGTCGCCGATCTCGAAGTCGGCCGAGCCCCGCTTGACGATCGATCCGCCGGTCATCGTCAGGGTGCCGCTGCCGTTGGACTTGCCGATGGACAGCTCACCGTTGGCGACCTCGAGCGTGCCGGCCGAGAGGGTGTAGCTGCCGATCCCGCTGGTGCCATAACTGCCCACGTAGAGACTGCCGCTGGCGACATTGAAAAGACCTCCGGTCTGCTCGATCTCACCGGTGCCGTTGAAGTCACCGAACACGAGATTGCCGCCGCCGGTCTTGTTGACGGTGCCTCCGGAGATCACTAGCTGGCCGAGGCCCCCTCCCCCTTCGCCATCGAAGGGCTTCGTGCCAAACTTCGTCCAGTTGTTGGTGTTGAAGACGCCGCCGGTGGGCACGTTGATCGTGCCGAGGCCCTGTCCGCCACCCCCCTGGCCGCGGCCGACCTCGATCTCCCCGGCGATAACCGAGAAGGTGCCCTCCACGTCAAACGTCCCGGTGGAGGTGTTCCCGGCGATGGTGTCACCGATGTAGAGACGCTGCCCGTCCGCTTCGAGAACAAACTCCCCGCCGGCGGCAATCGCCACCGTTCCGGTGCCTCCAACACTCCCGCCGCCGCCGCCGACGGTGCCGGGGCCGATCAGCCGGACGGTTGTGCCACTGCCGATTTCGAGCCGGCCCTCGCCCGGTGCGAGGCTCTCGGCGGTGGCATAGCCGATCGACGAGAGCGAACCGGCGGTCACTGCGCCGCTTCCTTCCACGACGAGCGTTCCCGTCCCGTCGAACCCGACGGCCAGCTGGGGCCCGGCCAGATCGCCGTCGAGCGTGAGGGTCGCGGTGCCGCTGTTGGCGATGATCGCGACATCTTCGGATCCGGGGACGACGCCCCCGGTCCAGTTGGCCGGGTCGAGAAAACTGCCGGTTGTTGCCGACCACTCGATGTCGGCCGCCTGGGTGGCCGGCGGAACAGCCCCCAAGGCAAGCAGGCAAAGGCCGCTCGCCAAGCGAATGGTGGCGGCAAGCAGGCAACGTGATCGGCGGATTCCGTCAGGCGTAGACCGCATCGAGGCTCTCCTAATACGGGAAGGACCTGCTCGGGCAGGCGGGTCATCGGCGGATTCACAACATCTGAGAAAACCCCCTCAGTCGACCCATCGATCAGTTAGAGGCTCGGCCGCCCCCGATGTCAAGTTTCAGCGACCCTAAGAACGCCGCCAGCATGAGCCGCTGAAACAGTTTCAGCATCATGGCGAGATGACTCGCCGGACGGTTTCGGGACCTGTTAGCCGATCCGCCGGCCGGGCCGCCGCAGGATGGACCAGTTGAGGTCGCCTCCGAGCGGCAGGACGGTTCCGGGGAGCGTCCCATTCATCATCACGCCCAGCAGGGCCCCGGTCGTGGTCTCCCGCCAGATGATGTCATTGCGGCCATCGCGGGTGAGATCATCGGTGCCGACAACCGACCAGTTGAGGTTGCCCCCCATCCAGGCCGCCTGCTGGAGGATCGCATCGACCAGCCGCCACTGGATCACCACGCCGGTCGAGGCCTGCCTCCAGAGCACGTCCCCGTAGCCGTCGTCGTCAAAGTCGCCGGTGCCGGCGATTTCCCAGTCGGCGTTGCCGCCCAGCGGCGTGGCGGAGAGCAGGGCCGTTCCCTGCCGGCGATGCACGACTGTGATCCCGGTCGAGGCCTGCCGCCAGATCAGGTCGGTCGTGCCGTCGGCGTTGGCATCGAATCCGGGGTCGGTCGAGACCAGCCGCCAGTCGGCATCGCCACCGAGCACCACCTGCTCGGTGGAGGTGGTGCCATCCATCAGCCACATGATGTTGGTGGCCGTCGTCTGCTCCCGCCAAACCAGATCGGTTCGCCCGTCGTTGTCGTAGTCGCCGGTGGCCTCGACTTGCCAGCTGCCGTTCCTGCCGAGCACGCGGGACTCGCGGGTCGAGCCGTCGACTTCCAGGAGCGTCAGCACGGTCCGTCCGCTGGAGACCTGATACCAGATCAGGTCGGTCACCATGTCGCCGTCGAAGTCGCCCGCGGTCACCACCGACCAGTCGGCATCGCCGCCGAGAAACCGCGTCCCGAGCCGGCCGCCGAAGGTGTTGTAGAGCACGCCCGCCACCTGGCCGTTTGAGGCGTCCCGCCAGAGCCCGTCGAGCACACCGCCGCCGTTGAAGTCGATGGTCGGAGGCGGGGTCACTTGCACCAGCCGCAGCCCTGAGCCGCCGTCGGCAAGGGCCAAGAGTTCGCGGCTGACGACCGCCACGTCGCGGGCGACGCCGGGCGTGTCGAGGCTCCGCGTCAGCCGGGCCCGGGCGGGATCGGCGACATTGACCTCCTGCAGCCCAGCGACCGAGTCGGCCACGTAGACCGCCAGCCCGTTGGGACCGACGGCCACGCCCTCGGCCGAACCGGCGGTGTCGACGGTGCCCACGATCGCCGGGAGAGCGGGCGTGGCGATATCGACGATCTGGAGGCCGGCGGCCTGATCGGCCAGATAGGCAGTCTGGCCGTCGGCCGAGAGCCTGACCGCCTCGGCCGAGCCGGGCGTCGCCACGCCGCCCACCCGGCTGGCCACCTGGGGGGCGGAGATGTCGATCACCTGGAGGCCGACCTGATCAGCGACGAAGGCGTAGTCGCCGAAGGCCGAGAGGACGACGTCGTAGGCATTGCCCGGCAGCGAGACGGAGTGGAGGTCCGCCGGGGCGGCGGGATTGGTGACGTCGATGATCCGGAGGTCGCCGTTGCGGTCGGCAACATAGGCCGTCGTGAACTGCCCGGTCCGCTGGATGGCGACATCGATGGCGTAGCCTGGCGTGTCGAAGGTCGTGATCAGCGAGGGCGCCAGGGGCACCGAGACATCGACGACTGTCAGGCCGGCGTTGCCGTTTGCCAGATAGAGCTGGTTGCCGTCGGGCGAGAGGGCAAGCCCGTTGGCGAAGCCGCCGGTGTCGAGCGAGCCGGTCTGCGCGGTAAACAGATCGAGTGCCACGATGCCGGCGGTCGCATCGGCCACGAAGACGTGGCGGCCATCGTCGGAAACGGCCACATCGTAGGCATTGAAGGTGTCGATCGAACCAGCGATTGCCAGCCTCGAGAGCATCCGCCTGGGCTCGAGCGGCTCGGCGGCGGTGACCGGCGATCGGGACCGGCGGCGGGAGTTGCGCCGTGTCTGCGGAGCACCGGCATCGGACGGTCGTTCGCTGATGGTCAACAGCGAGAAGAGACGCATGGTAAGCCCCGGCAATGGAGAACTGCGAGCCGCAACGCGGGCAGGAGAACGGTGAGGATGTCGATCCCGCCGCGCCGGCGCTTCTCCAAGTATTTCTTCGGTCGTGACCCGGGGCAAACAATCGGTCGCCGGCCGGAAGATGGATCGTGCCGTAGCCGGGGCGGCTCACCGGCGATCCGCCCGTGGATTTCGCGCAGGGGGCCTACGTGATACCATAAGAACATGAATTCCAGTATCAAACTTTCGAGTCGGAAGGAAAAGAAACCATCCGCCTCCGGCACCTTTGTGCTCCGCCTGAATCCCACGTTGCATGCGGTGTTGCGGCAGGAAGCGGCTGCTGCCGAAACCTCGCTCAACGACTGGTGCGGTCGTTTGCTGGCGGCGCCGGGCGGCGCCGGCGTCGCGGAGGCGACGGAGATCCTTGTGGCCCTTCGTCACCGCTTCGGCGACGACCTGCTCGGCGTCGTTGCGTACGGATCCTTCGTCCGCGGTGAGATGGCGACCGGGTCAGACGTCGATCTGCTTGTGGTGCTTACCGATCGCGTGAAGATCACACGCGGGCTTTACCATGGGTGGGAACGAGTGGCGCCGACCTGGGAAGGGCGGGAGGTCGATCTGCATTACGTCCATCTGCCCGCTGCCGGTGATCCCGTGTCGGGCAGTTGGGCCGAGGTGGCGGTGTCCGGAATCCTCCTTTGGGAACGCGGCCTGATGGTCTCGCGGCGGCTCATCAGTATTCGCAGCCGGATCGCCCGCGGGGAGTTGATCCGACGGCAAGCCCAAGGCCAGCCCTACTGGGTTCATGAGGAGCGAGATGCGAAGTCCTGACTTGGCCGCCGACTACGTCCGCAGGGCAAAAGCCCGACTGGCTGCCGTCGACGCGCTCTACGCCGCCGCGAGCTGGGCGGATGTGGTCCGGGAGTCGCAAGAGGTCGTCGAACTGGCCCTCAAGGGACTCCTGCGATCAGCGGGCATCGAGCCGCCGCGGATCCATGACGTGTCTGACGTGCTCCTGGCCGAACGTGAGCGATTCCCAAAGGCCCTCCAGCGAAATCTCGAGAGGCTGGCGGCCGGATCCCGCACGCTCCGACGCGACCGGGAGCTCGCCTTTTACGGAGCGGAAGATCTCACGCCTTCCGGCTTCTACTCGCAGGACGACGCCACCGCGGCCCGTGAGATTGCCCGCACAACGGTGGCGGCGGTCGAACCGCATGTCGCCTGATCGGTCGGCTCGCTGTTCACCGGCAACAAACCGGTATGGCGTCGCTCGGGCAATGGCCGACGCCTCGAATGGCATGCCGCCCAACGCGATTTCGATGCCCACGCCGGAAGCCGCCCTGTGGTCGAGGTCGGCGGTGGGAATCACCGCATCGGCATGTCAGACTCCGCTTGTGGTGCGGGGGGGGCAGCCCGCTGCCGCTAAATCCAGCCCGTTCCCGGAGGCCTCTCATGTCGCTCGTTCACCGCCTCGCTGTCGCAGTCGTCGTGATCGTTGCCGCGGTTGCGTCGTTCGCCGGACGGGCATCGGCCGCGCCGCCCAACGTCGTGCTGATTCTCTCCGATGACCAGCACTGGGGCGACTACGGCTTCATGGGTCACGAGCAGCTGCGGACTCCGGCGCTCGACCGCCTGGCCGACGAGAGCCTTGTCTTCATGAGGGGCTATGTGCCGTCGAGCCTCTGCTGCCCGAGCCTGGCGTCGCTGATCACCGGCCGCTATCCGCATGAGCACAAAATCGTCGGCAACGACCCGCCGGTGTCGCCGGATGTGCCGCGGGGCTCCCCGGCGGGCAAGGCCGCCTTCGCCGCCGGTCGGGAGCGGATGAACCGCCACCTCGAGGCCTGGCCAACGCTGCCTGAACTCCTCGGCAAGCACGGCTACAGGAGCCTCCAGACCGGCAAGTGGTGGCAGGGAAATTTCCGGCGGGGCGGATTCGACGAGGGCATGACCAAGGGGCAGCGGCACGGCGACGAGGGGCTCGCCATCGGTCGGACGACGATGAAACCGATCTATGATTTCGTGCGGCGGTGCCGGGGAGACGGCAAGCCCTTCTTCGTCTGGTACGCCCCGATGCTGCCCCACACCCCCCACGATCCGCCCGAGGAGCTCGTCGAACACTATTCCGCCAGGACCGACAGCGTCCATGTGGCCCGCTACTGGGGCAACGTCGAGCGGTTCGACCAGAGCGTCGGCGACCTGCTCGACTTCCTGGACGCCGAAAACCTCTCGGCCGACACCCTCGTCGTCTACGTCACCGACAACGGCTGGATCCAGCGGACCGACGCGCCGAAGTTCGCCCCCCGCTCCAAGCTCTCGCCCTACGACGGCGGCCTGCGGACGCCGATCATGCTCCGCCAGCCGGGCAGGATCCAGCCGGCCACGAGCGAGTCCCTCGCCAGTTCGCTCGACATCCTCCCGACGGTGCTCGCAGCCTGCGGCGTGCCGGCCCCGGCGGCGCTGCCGGGGGTGAATCTGCTCGATGCCGACGCCGTGGCCGCACGGAAGCAACTCTTCGGCGAGTGCTACACCCATACGCTCCTCGACCTCGACGACCCGGCCGCGAGCCTGATGTGGCGGTGGACCGTTCGCCAGGACGGCGACCACCTCTGGAAACTCATCGAGCCGGTCACGGCCATCGCAGGCCGGCCGTTTCCGACATGGGAGGGCCGCTCCGTCGCCGCGGAGGATCAGGCCCGCTACGAGCGGGGCGAGATCGAGCTCTTCGACGTGGCGGCCGACCCGGGGGAAACCAAAAACCTCGCCGCCGATCATCCGGCCCTCGTCAGCGACCTGCGGGCGAGCCTCAAAAAGGTGCCACTCAAGAAGCCGCCCGCCACCACATCGGGAAAGGATGCGAAGCCCGGGAAAGCCGCAGCGGGCTCGCTTCGGGCCGATCAGCCCAACCTGCTCATGTTTCTGGCCGACGATCTTGGTGCCCGCGACCTCGGCTGCACCGGCAGCAGTTTCTATCGCACACCCGCGATCGACGCGCTCGCCGCCGCCGGCATGTCGTTCACCCGCGGCTATGCCGCCTGCCCGGTCTGCTCGCCGACCCGGGCGGCGTTTGTCACCGGTCGCCATCCGGCCCGCGTGCGGATCACGAACTTCATCGCCGGCAACCGCCGGGGCCGGCTTTTGGGCGCCGAGTTTCTCAAGGCCCTGCCCGTGACCGAGGTCACGGTGCCCGAGCTGCTCCAGGCGGCCGGCCCTGGTTCTGCTATGTGCCGATGCACTCGGTTCACGTGCCCTTGATCACGCGGCCCGACTTGGCCGCCCAGGAGGGCCGCCGGGCCGTGGGCATGGGGCCGCGGTTCGACATCCCGCCGCCCCCGCCGGGCGATCCCTTCACCAAGGGCGTCCAGGATCACCCGGTCTACGCCGGCATGATCCGGGAGATGGATGAGACGGTGGCCGCCGTGCTCGCGGCGGTCGAGCGGGCTGGCCAGGCGAATGTCACGCTGGTCGTTTTCACCAGCGACAACGGCGGCCTGGCAACGGCCGAGGGCGGCCCGACCTCGAATCTGCCGTTCCGGGCAGGCAAGGGCTTTGTCTATGAGGGAGGCATCAGGGTGCCGCTTTTGGTTCGCTGGCCCGGGGTGGTGTCTGCCGGCTCGACCACCGATCTGCCGGCGACCACGCTCGACATCGCCGCCACGCTCCTGGATGCCGCCGGCTGCCAGTTGCCTGCCGACCACGTCCTGGACGGCGCGAGCCTGCGACCGGTGCTCGAAGGCGGGGGAACCCTTCCGGTCCGCGACCTCGTCTGGCACTACCCGCACTATGCGAATCAGGGGAGCCGTCCGGCGGCGGCGCTCATCGCCGGCGACGGCCCGCGGCCGGGTACGGAGAAGCTCGTCGAGCATTTCGAGGATGGCCGGCTCGAACTCTTCGACCTCAAGAGCGACCCCGGCGAACGACACGATCTGGCGGCCTTGCGGCCTGAGCGGGTCCAGGAACTCCACCGCCGGCTCGTGGCCTGGCGGACGCAGGTCGCCGCCGCCATGCCCTCCCCCAATCCGGAACCAGTCGAGCCCTTCGGCCCCGCGGGCGTGCCGCCCCGGAAAATGACGAACCACCGACGAGCACCGCCGGCCGCTGGCGATCGATGAAGCCGCCAGGCTGCCGTTATCGGAGCACGTTCCCGCCGGCGGCGGGCCAGCGGCTGGTGGTTTCCACGCGGGTCTCACCGTTGTCCTGCCAGAGAAAGCGGGCACTGCAAGCAGGAAACGCCTCGACCAGAGCCCCGCCCGCCTGCGGGCCCAGGACGCTGGCGGCGGTTGCCAGCGAGTCGGCCGTGGTGGCGTCGGGGGCGATGACCGTCACCGCCGCCGGGCCGGCCACGCCGATGCCGGTCCGTGGGTCGACGATGTGGCTGTAGCGGACCCCATCGATCTCGACCGCCTGATAGGCGTCGCCCGAGGTGGTCACGGCGGCATGGTTGAGCACAACCACCTCCCCCTCGCCACCGGGCCGGAGCGGCGCAATCGCGATCCGCCAGCCGTCGCGGCCCGGGGGCGGTCCCGAAACGAGGATGTCGCCCGAGGCGTCGATCATGGCCGCGTCGATGCCTCGGGCGGCAAGGATCTCCATCGCCCGGTCGGCGGCGTAGCCCATCCCGATGCCGCCGAGATCGAGGCGGGTGCCGGCCTTGGGGAGCCGCACGGCCTGCTCATCCGCGAGCAGTTCGATCGTGCCCTCGCCGACCGCCGCTCGGGCGGCAGCGAGCTTGTCGTCGCGGGGGAGCCGGCCGCTGCGGCGGGACTGTCGCCAGAGGCTTGTCAGCGGCCCGACGGCGATGTCGAAGGCCCCGCCACTGGCCTCCCGCAGCGACTCGGCCCTGGCCAGCACCCGCCAGAGGTCATCGCCCACCTGCACCGGTTCGGCGGTCGGAGCCGCGGCCGACAGGCGGGAGAGCTCGCTCTCGGGATCGTAGTCCGAGAGAACCTGCTCCAGCCGCTCGATCTCGGCAAAAGCCGCCGCGATCGCCGCCTCGCCGGCGGCGGCGTCGGCGGCGTGGACCACGATCGTCCAGGGAGCCCCCATGATCCGCCGGGTGGCGGTGAGTTGCACGGTCGCAGTGACGTCAGCCGATTGACAGCCAGCTACCAGGCAAACCGGCAGAGCGACCAGCACGACCAGCCGCTGGCGGAGCCGAGCGGCGGCCCGTCGCTTGCCGCCAGCCGACTCGAAACAGCGGTAGAGGGCCTGCCGGGCCAGTGGATAGACTGCCTGGATCATGAGCGGAACAGCTGTGCCTCCGATCGCGATCACCTTCGACTGCACGCCCCTGCGGAGCGTGCCCCGGCTTGACATCCCGCTGGATGCCTCGCCTCGCTACCGTGCCCGACTCGAGCGGATGCAGCGGGCCGTGGCCGCCCACGGCACCCGCAACGCCTATTATCTCACCGACGGGAGTTGCACGTTTCGTTTTACCAACGATTCCGACAGCGGCTGGGTGCGGTTCCGATTCGAGGGAACCGTGTTCACCGATTCGAGCGACTTGAAGACGACCGGCAGTGATCTGACGATCGAACTCGACGTCGAGACCTGCGACTGGCTCACCCAGCCGGCCGTCGAGTGGCTGACGATCTCGGTCAAGCACGCCGTCGAGGCGGAGTTTGACCGCTACATCGCTGCCGGAGACCTCGCCAAGGCCCGCGAGCGGATCGCCCGGGAGCAGGCCGCCAGCGACGAGGCCGGCGGGTTTCTCGGGATGAATCTCTGAGGCAGCCGGCCGTTCAGGGCAAATGGTCGATGAGGGCAGCCGGCCGTTCAGTTGGCTGCTCGGATCTCGAGCAGGACGCTCTGGTTGTCGGTGCCCCGCAGGGGCCAGGCGGCGATCTGCCGGATCGAGACTTTCCGTCCCAGCCGCTGCTCGCGGGCGGCGGCCAGTTCCTCCTCCCAGCGCGGCCCCTTGATCGCAAGCACGCGACCGTAGGCCGCGGCCAGCGGCTCGAACCAGCGGAGCAGTTTGGCCAGCGGCGCGACCGCCCGGACCACCAGCGTGTCGAACCGGTCGCTGCCTGCGGGCCGGCTGGCGACGAGCGTCTGGGCCGCCGTCGCGTGGACCGGCAGGGCGAGGCCCGCCTCGGCGACGATCTCCGCCACGGCCCGGGCCTTCTTGGCGACGCTGTCGCAGAGTTCGACCCGCAGATCGGGCCGGAGGACCGCCAGGATCACCCCGGGCACGCCGCCGCCGGTCCCGACGTCGAGCAGCCGCTCGCCACGGGCGAGATGCTCGGCGATCGCCAGCGAGTCGCCGACGTCGCGGGAGACGAACCGCTCCACGTCGGTGTGCCGTGTCAGATTAAGCCGCGTATTCCAGTCCCAGAGCCGCTCGGCGTAGGCGGCCAACCGCTTGGCGGCCCCGGCTGGCAGGGCAAGCCCCAGCCGCTCTGCCTCACTGGCAATCTGGGAGGCCAGGCTCTTGGCGGCGGGCGTGGATGGGTTCACGGGAATCGCTTCAGTGGGTGGGCGGCGGCGGAGAGTCGGACAGCCAGCAGGCGAGCCTGCTCAGCGGATGAAGAGCATCTCACGGTAGGTCGGCAGCGGCCAGAGGTCGTCGGGCAGGATCATCTCGATCTGATCGGCCGTTTCCCGGACCTGTGCCATCGCCGGGATCACCGCGTCGTGAAGGTGCTGGACCTCGGCCCGGAGGTCGGCGGTCGTCTGGTCGGCCGCCGCGGCCAGCCCCTCGATCCGGGATTCAAGCTCGCCGACGAGCGTCATCAGTTGCTCGAGGGTGCCGAGGTGCGGGGGCTTGCCGAGCCCCTGGAGACCAGCCGCGATCGCGACCAGTTCACCCTGATAGCGGTAGGCGGCCGGCAGGATCATCGTCCGGGCGATCGTCAGCATCGCCTGGGCCTCGGTATGCAGGTCCTTGCCGTAACGCTCGAGGTAGATCTCGTGGCGGCTCCGCATCTCCCGCTCCGAGAGCACGCCATACTTCGAGAACAGGGCGAGGCTCTTGGGCGAGACCAGTGCATCGAGGGCCTCGGGAGTCGACCGCAGGTTCGGCAGCCCCCGCTGCTTCGCCTCGGCCTGCCACTCCTCCGAGTAGCCGTTGCCGTTGAAGACCACCGCCTTGTGGTCGGCGATCATCTTCTGGAGCAGGCCCTCCACCGCCCCCGGCAGCCGCTCGGGATCGCCCCCGGTGGCCGATTCCAGTTCACCGGCCACCCAGTCGAGGCTCTCGGCCACGATCGTGTTGAGGGCGACCAGCGGGCCGGCGATCGACTGGCTCGAGCCGACCGCTCGAAACTCGAACTTATTGCCGGTGAAGGCGAAGGGGCTCGTCCGGTTGCGGTCGCCGGCATGCTTGGGAATCGGCGGCAGCGTGTCGACGCCCACTGAGAGCGTGCCGCTCGCCTTGCTGCCGGTGAGGCTGCCCTTCTCGATCTGCTCGAAGATGTCGGTCAGCTGCTCGCCGAGAAAGATCGAGATGATCGCCGGCGGCGCCTCGTTGGCCCCCAGCCGGTGGTCGTTGCCGCTGGAGGCGACCACCGCCCGGAGGACGTCGGCATGGAGGTGCACCGCCCGGATGACCGCCGCGCAGAACATGAGAAACTGCATGTTCTCATGAGGCGTCTCCCCCGGCTCGAGCAGGTTGCCCAGCCGGCAGCCGAGCGACCAGTTGACGTGCTTGCCCGAGCCGTTGATCCCGGCGAAGGGCTTCTCGTGGAGCAGGCAGGCCATTCCATACTTCTGGGCGACGCGGGTGAGCGTCTGCATGATCGCCTGCTGGTGGTCGGTGGCGATGTTGGCATTCTCGTAGACCGGGGCGATCTCGTACTGGCTGGGGGCGACCTCGTTGTGCCGGGTCTTGACCGGCACGCCCAGCTTGTAGAGTTCCCGCTCGACCTCGAGCATGAAAGCCAGGACCCGCTCGGGGATCGCGCCGAAATACTGATCCTCGAACTCCTGCCCCTTGGGCGGCTTGGCCCCGAACAGCGTCCGGCCGGTCATCACCAGGTCGGAGCGATTGAAGTAGAAGTTGCGATCGATCAGGAAGTATTCCTGCTCCGGCCCGGCCGAGGCCGTCACCGGGCCGACGTCCTTGCGGCCGAAGAGGGCCAGCAGCCGCCGGGCCTGGCGGTCGACCGCCTGCATGCTTCGCAAGAGCGGCGTCTTCTTGTCGAGGGCCTCGCCCGTCCAGGAGCAGAAGGCCGTCGGGATGCAGAGCGTCGTGCCGTTGGGGTTGTCGAGAATGTAGGCGGGGCTCGTCGGATCCCAGGCGGTGTAGCCGCGGGCCTCGAAGGTCGCCCGCAGCCCGCCGGAGGGAAAGCTCGAGGCGTCGGGCTCCCCCTGGATCAGCTCCTTGCCGGAGAACTCGGCGACCGCCGTTCCCTCGCCGGTCGGCGTCAGGAAGCTGTCGTGCTTCTCGGCGGTCAGGCCGGTGAGCGGGTAGAAGACATGGGCGTAGTGGGTCGCCCCCTTCTCGATCGCCCAGTCCTTCATCGCCAGGGCGACCGCATCGGCGATCGACGGATCGATCGGCCGGCCTTGCTTGATCGTGGCCTGGAGCGTCTTGTAGATGCTCTTAGGCAAACGGGCCCGCATCACCGCGTCGCTGAAGACGTTCGCCCCGAAGATGTCGCTGGTCGGCGTCTCACGGAAGTTCCAGGCCGGTCCGGCTGGCCGATAGGCATTGATCGCAGCGATCGCACTGGCACGAGACGCGGTCATGAGGGCTCCTCGGGGGTGATCGGGCGATTGTACCGCGACCCCTCACCATAAAAGCCCCCCGGCGCGAGCCGGGGGGACGGCGGGCCGTTGGGCTCTTCCCGCTCCCGATTCCCGCAAACCGTTCACCACCACAACGCCCAATCCGCGATCACCACCAACGTACGCGGCACCTCATCCGGCCTTCCCCGAATGGTTCACCGAGACGCGGTCGAGCGGCCGGGGACGGCGGCCGGCCGGAGGGTCGCGCGGCGGGCGATCTCGAGGGCGGCGGAGAGGACGGAGTCGGCCTGCTGGGCATCAGCCTGGGCCAGCTGGCCGCCGGCCGGCCGGGCGGCTGTCACCACCGCCACGTCGGGCTCGACGCCCACGCCGCTGAAGGGGAGGCCCCGGGGGGAGAAAAACTTTGCTGTCGTCAGCCGCATCCCGACGCCGGCGGCCTCCAGCGGAAAGATGCCCTGGATCGAGCCCTTGCCGTAGCTGCGGGAGCCGACGATCGTGCCGCGGCGATGGTCGCGGATCGCCCCGGCGAGGATTTCGCTGGAGCTCGCCGAGTCGCCGTCGATGAGAATCACCAGCGGCATCCGCCAGGTGCCGCTGCGGGCGGCGGTGTAGTTGAAGTCTTCCTCCGGGCTGCGGCCCCGGGTGGCCACGACCAGACCTCGGTCGATGAACAGATCGGCCACGTCAACCGCCGCCGACAAGAGCCCGCCGGGGTTGCCTCGCAGGTCGAGCACCAGCGACCGCATCCCCGCCCCGTGCAGCCGGCGGAGGGCGGCCTCGAGATCGGCGGCGGTCGTCTTCTGAAACGAGGTCAGCCGGATCCGGGCGATCCCTGCCGCCGCGTCGACGATCGCCGCATCCTCGATGCTCGGCACCTCGACGTGCTCGCGGCGAACCGTCACCGCCCGCGCCGCGCCGGGCCCGCGGACGACGGCCAGGGTCACCAGTGACCCTTCGGGTCCCTGGAGCAGATGGGCCGCCTCGTCGACGCTCAGGCCGCCAATCGAGCGGCCGCCGACGCCGATCAGGTGGTCACCGGCCCGGATTCCAGACCGCTCCGCGGGACTACCGGGGATGACATGCACCACGAGCAGCCCGTCACTGGCACTCTTGAGCTCGACTCCCAGGCCGACGAAGTTGCCCTCGATCTGGGAGTAGAGATCCTCCAGTTGTCCGGTCGTCAGGAAGGCCGAGTATTCGTCGAGCCCGCCGACGGCCGCGGCGGCCATCTCCATCAACGTGACCGCCGGCGGGATGCCGAGGATCGAGTGGCCCGCGCGGGCGACCCAGGCGGCAACCGCCTCGGCGTCGGCCTGCGTCGTGACCGGCCGCGTGGCCACGATCCGATCGACCTGGCTCGCATACGCCTGGTGGCGATCCCGGGTCGCCTGAGCGGCATGGGTGTCTCGGAAACCCGGGTCATCGAGAGCGATTTCCAGGGCCAAAAGCCCCCGCGAGGAGAGCCGGCCGTAGTCGGGCATCTCGACGTGGTGCGAGGCGATCCGGCCGAGGATTTCCCCATAGGCCCGGCGGGCCTCGGCTTCGGAGAGGAGGGACAGTTGGCGGCGGTAGGCCGGCTCGGCATGCCGCCGGGCCACATCGCAGTGCAACTTGGCCAGGTCGTACTGCTTGGCCAGGGCCGGGTCGAGCGTGCCCTTGCGGGCGGCCCGCTCGCAGATCGTGACGACGTCCGACCAACGGCCCTGGTGGACCAGCGCCGTCGCGCGGGACGCGAGATCATCGGCCTGCAGGCTGCCGGATTGGGCCGGGACGGGCCCGGCGGGCACCCACTTGAGAAACGGCTCGGCGACGGCGGTGCCGGCGAGCAAGAGAACGACCGCGGCCAGAACCCCACTGAGGCCCTGGCGATGCAGTCGGTTCCGCGGGCGGGTGCAGAAAGCGATCACGCGACAATCCGTTGGCGGGAGGCCGCTAGGGGGGCAGCGGCAACCAGCGGTCTGTCCGTCCGACCGCTTGCGATTATGGCTCACGGGGCAAGGCCGGGCAAAAATCGAGACCGCAAAAACAAGGTTTTCCTGGCTGGCCCCGGTTGCCTGATTGGCACACCCGGCACGACCGCTCTCAACGAAGGCCGCGGCACGCTGGTACGATAGCGAGGCGTGTTTTGTTCCCCCGGCAGAGTCGCCATGCCTTCCTCACCGAGCGAGGATGCAGCCCGCCCCGATGGTTCGCCGACGGATGAGCCGGCCGTCACCCTCGTGCTCCTCGACCGGGTGCGGCAGGGCGACGGCGAGGCGATCAACGGCCTGCTCGAGCGGCACCGGGCGGCGATTCGGCGGATGATCGATCGCCGGATGGACCGAGCCGTCCAGCGACGGGTCGACGCCAGCGACATCGTGCAGGACGTGATGGTCGAGGCGAACCGGCGGCTGGGCGACTATCTCGCCAATCCGACGATGCCGTTCGGCCTCTGGCTGCGGCACATGGCCCGCGACCGGCTGATCGACGCCCATCGCCGGCACCGGGTGGCCGGCAGCCGGAGTGTCGACAAGGAGGTGCCACTGGTCGCCGGCGAGGCGAGCGATCGGTCGGAGGCCGACCTGGCCGCCCAACTCACGGATCGGGAACTCACGCCCGCCGCCGCGGCCACCTGGCACGAGCTGGAGCGGCGGTTTGCCGCCGCGGTCGAGAAGCTCGACGAGGCCGACCGGCAGATCGTGCTGCTGCGACACTTCGAGCATCTCTCCACCGCCGAGGCGGCCGAGGTGCTCGGCCTCTCCAAGCCGGCCGCCGGGATGCGGTATCTGCGGGCGATGCGGCGGCTGCGGGGGTTGCTGGAGGGCTAGGCGAAGCGGTGTCCTGCGGCCGCTGCGGGTCTATCATGCGTTTCAGGCCGCATTCTCGAACCGCCACCATCCCATGACACCGTCCGCAACGCAGGCTGCCGAGTCGCCGCTCTCGCCAGCCGACGAGGAGCAGCTGGCGGAACTCGTCGAGGTGCTTTCCGAGGCCCGGGGCGGAGAGGCTGTCAGGCTGCTTGATGAGCAGGCCGCCAGTCATCCGCGGCTGGCGAGCCATCTCCGCGAACTCTTCGCTGCGATGTCGATGGCCGACGCCGTGGCGGAGGCCTCGACCATTCTCGAGCCGTCCGGATCGCATGCGGCTGCCGATCGTGCCGTGCCGTTGCCCGCGGGCTCATTCGTTCCCGGAGTGACGCCGCTGCCGGCGTCGTTCGACGACTACGAACTGCTCGATGAGATCGGACGGGGCGGGATGGGCATCGTCTACCGTGCCCGCCAGAAGAGCCTCGGCCGAATCGTGGCGGTCAAGATGCTCTTGCGTCGCGACCTGGCCACCGCCGCCGATCTGGCCCGCTTCCGGAGCGAGGCCGAGGCTGCCGCCCGGCTCGACCACCCGGGAATCGTCTCGATCTTCGAGGTGGGCGAGTGCGGCGGACATCCCTTCTACAGCATGCGATACATCGAGGGCACGACGCTCGCCAAGCGGCTCGCCGAAGGGCCTGTGCCCCTCCGGGAAACGGCCGGGCTGCTGGCCAAGGTGGCGGAGGCGGTCGACGCGGCCCATCACAGGGGCGTGCTCCACCGGGACCTCAAGCCCTCCAACATCCTGATCGACGCTGCCGGCGAGCCGCATGTGTCCGACTTCGGCCTGGCCAAGCGGATCGAGCAGGATCAGAGCATGACGCACACCGGAGCCATCCTCGGCACTCCCTGCTACATGTCGCCCGAGCAGGCCGCCGGCAGCCGGGGTGATGTCGGACCGACCAGCGATGTCTGGAGCCTGGGGGCGATTCTCTATCAGATGCTCACCGGCCGCCCCCCCTTCCAGGCTGCCAATGCGATGGACACGCTCCTGGCGGTGCTCGAGAGCGATCCGCCCGTGCCCCGCTCGCTCGATCCGGGCGTCGACCGCGACCTCGAGCTGATCGCGCTGAAGAGCCTTCAGAAGCCGCAGGATCTCCGCTACGCCTCCGCCGGTGGACTTGCCGCCGACCTGCGGGCCTTCCTCGCCGGCGAGCCGGTTGCCGCCCGCCGGGGCGGCCTCTTCGACATCGCCTCGCGGCTCTTTCGCGAGACCCATCACGCGACGGTCCTCGAGAACTGGGGCCTGCTCTGGATGTGGCACTCGGTGGTGATCCTGACGCTCTGCGTGGTCACCGACGTGCTGGCCTGGCGGGACATCACCAGCCGCTGGCCGTATGTCGTGCTCTGGGGCGGCGGGCTGGCCGTCTGGGCACCGATCTTCTGGGCTCTCCGTCATCGGACCGGCCCGGTGACGGCGGTCGAGCGGCAGATCGCCCATATCTGGGGAGGCAGCGTGATCGCCAGCGTGATGCTGTTCTGGGTCGAGGGGCTGTTGCGAGATTCCGACGGCCAGCCGCTCGCGGTCCTCACGCTCTCGCCGGTGCTGGCGCTCTTGGCCGGCATCGTGTTCTTCGCCAAAGCGGGCATTCTCTCGGGCGTGTTCTACATCCAGGCGGCGGTCCTGTTTGCCACGTCCCTCGTGATGTGCCTGGTGCCCGCCTGGCAGCATGTGATCTTTGGCCTGGTCAGCGCGGCCTGCTTCTTCATCCCGGGCCTGAAGTATGAGCGGCAGCGGGGTCATCGGTGACGACCGCTCCGCCGCCCCACCGTCGATGGTCGAGCACTGGCCGATGGTCTCGGCTCGGCCAGGCTTGTCCGTGCGGCTGGCTGTGGCCGTTTGTGGCCCTGTGGCTGACGAGCCCGCCGGCCCGGTCCGGCGACTGGCCGCAGATCCTTGGACCCGAGCGACGTGCGCACGCCGCTGCCGATGAACGCGTGGCCGCGTCCTGGCCTGCCGCCGGGCCGGCGGTGGTCTGGTCCCGGGAGGTCGGGGCAGGCTATGCCGGAGTCGCCGTGGCTGACGGGCGGGTCTACCTGTTTCAGCGGGTCGCCGACCGCGAGCTTGTCGAGGCCCTCGACGCGGCCACCGGCAAGCCAGTCTGGAAGGACGCCGGCCATCCAACCCGGTTTCGGCCGCAGGTCGGCGGGGGCGACGGCCCCTTGTGCGTGCCGGTCGTTGCCGGAAGCCGGCTGGTCATCTTCGGGGCCTCCGGCACGCTCGCCTGCCTCGACGCCGCCACCGGGCGAAGACAGTGGACCCGCGAGACCCACCGCGACTTCGCCGCGCCGGAGGGCTACTTCGGGGCCGGCTCGACGCCGCTGGTCATCGGGGAGCGGGTGATCGTCAACGTCGGCGGGGCCAGGCAGGAGGCGGGCCTGGTCGCCTTTGATCTGGCAACGGGCGAGACGGCCTGGCAGACGCTCGCTGACGCGGCGAGCTACTCGGCCCCGGTGGCGGTCGACGTGGCAGGCCGGCCGCACGTGCTGGCCGTGACGAGGCTGACCTGCCTGCTGGTCGATGCCGAAACCGGCGAGATTCGCTGGCAGTTTCGCTTCGGCCAACGGGGGCCGACGGTCAACGCCGCCACGCCTGTTCTATTGTCAAAAGACCGGCTGTTGATCACCGCTGCCTACGGGATCGGCTCGGTCTGCGCCGACTTCGATGCCGCGTCTGCCCAGCCGATCTGGGAAGGCATCGATTCGCTGGCGACGCAGTACTGCACGCCGATCCTCCTCGATGGGCAACTCTATGCGATCGACGGCCGCGACGACATTCCGCCGGCTCGCTTTCGATGCCTCGATCCGGCGACGGGCCGCGTCCGCTGGAGCGAGCCCGCCTTCGGCTACGGCACGCTCCTGGCTGCCGACGGAAAACTGCTCGTCGCCAAGACCAACGGTGAACTGCTCTTGGTCGAGCCCGATCCCGAGGAGTTGAAGGTCCTCGCCCGCTGCCGGCCCTTCGGCGACGCCCTCGCCGGAGCGATTCGGGCCCTGCCGGCTTTGGCCAACGGCCGGCTCTACCTCCGCGACGACCGCCAGTTGCTCTGCCTCGACGTCGGTCGGTGACCGGTCAACCCTTGAGCGAGTCGGCCCCGAAGGGCCGCGGCAGGAAGTCGGCCAGCCGGAAGGTGCCCCGGCCGTCGATCTCGATCACCGTGTCGGCCGTGCCAAACTCGGCAATCACCTGCAGGCAGGCCCCGCAGGGGGCTATTTTTGCCACGAGCATGCCGTCGCGGTCGCGGCAGGTGAGGGCGACCTGCACCAGCCGGCGGCCTCCGGCGGCGACGCCGGCGAAGATCGCCGACCGCTCGCCGCAGATCGTCAGGCCGTAGGAGCCGTTTTCGACGTTCGCTCCGACGAAGGGCCCCGGGCACTCCGCGAACACGACCGCCGCCCCGACCCGCCAGCCGGAATAGGGCGAATAGGCGTGGGCAGCCACCTCGCGGGCGCGGGCGACAAGTTCGCTCGGGGCTGGCGACGTGCCGGACATACAACGTCACTATACACGTCGGAGAACGCCGGCCTCAGTCCCCAGCCCGGTCCCCTCCCCTGCCAAGCCGCCCTGGCGGGTATGCTGCCGTTCCTCTCGTCTCCCCTCGTGGATGCCCATGTCTGCCGCCCACATCTCGACCCATCCGCTCGTCGCCCACCACGTCTGCACGCTCCGCGATCCGGCCACCAAGCCGTCGGAGTTTCGCCGGGTGGTCCGGCAACTCACCAGGCTCGTCGCCGTCGAGGCGACCGCCGGCCTGCCGACCGAGGAGGTCGTCGCAGCCACGCCCCTCGGCGAGGCGGCTGGGCGGCGGCTCACCGACCGGATCGCGATCGTGCCGATCCTGCGGGCCGGCCTCGGGATGGCCGACGGCCTCCTCGAGCTCATGCCCGACGCCGAGGTCTGGCACGTCGGCCTCTACCGCGACGAGGTCACGCTCCAGCCCAAGGAGTACTACAACAAGCTGCCCAAGAAGCTCGATGCCAGCGTGGCGATCGTGGTCGACCCGATGCTCGCCACCGGCGGCTCGGCGGTGCGGACCTGCGAGATCCTCAAGGCGGTCGGGATTCCGCGGATCGTGTTCGTGGCCCTGATCGCCTCGCCCGAGGGCGTCGAGACGCTCTCCCGCGGCATCCCCGGCGTGGCGATCCACGTCGCGGCCCTCGACGACGGGCTCAACGACGTCGGCTACATTGTGCCCGGCCTGGGCGATGCCGGCGACCGGCAGTTCGGCACGGTTCCGGCCGATTGACAGGCAGTCGCGGCGTCCATCATTCCTCCGACGAGCAGGCGGCCAGGAGCCACCCGACCATGCGAGCCGTCGATCTGATCCGCCGCAAGCGGGACGGCGGCGAACTCTCCCCGGACGAGATCACCTTCCTCGTCGAGGGGCTCACCGACGGCGTCGTGCCCACCTACCAGTGGGCGGCCCTGGCAATGGCGATCCTCTGGCGGGGGATGACGGCCGACGAGACTGCCGCCCTCGTCGAGGCGATGCTCCACTCTGGGACGGTGCTCGACCTCTCCGACATCCCCGGCCCCAAGGTCGACAAGCATTCGACCGGCGGCGTTGGCGACAAGACCAGCCTGATTCTGGCGCCGGTCGCCGCCGCCTGCGGCGTGACGGTACCGATGGTCTCCGGCCGCGGCCTCGGCCACACCGGCGGCACGCTCGACAAGCTCGAGAGCATCCCCGGCTTCCGGATCGACCTCGATTTGGCCGCCTACCGACAGGTGGCCCGGGAGTGCGGGCTCGTCTTGATCGGCCAGACCGCCGAGATCGCCCCGGCCGATCGCCTCCTCTACGCCCTCCGCGACGCCACCGCCACCGTCGAGAGCATCCCGCTGATCACCGCCTCGATCCTCTCAAAAAAGCTCGCCGAGGGGATCGATGCCCTCGTGCTCGACGTCAAATGCGGCGACGGCGCCTTCATGAGCCGGATCGAAGATGCCCGGGCCCTGGCCGAGAGCATGACGAGCATCGGCCGGGCCCTCGGTAAGCCGGTCCAGGCGGTGCTGACGAGCATGGACGCGCCGCTGGGCCGGGCGGTGGGCAACGCGCTGGAGGTATCCGAGTGTGTCGCCTGCCTTCATGGCGACGGCCCCGCCGACCTGATGGAGGTCTCGCTCGAGCTGGCCGCCGAGATGCTCCTGGCGGGCGGCGTGGCCAGGCACCGCGACGAGGCCCTCGACCGCTGCCGCTGCGCGATCGCCGACGGCTCGGCCCTGGAGCGGTTTCGCAGGGTCGTCGCGGCCCAGGGGGGCGACGGGCGGGTCTGCGACGAGCCGGACAAGGTGCTTCCCCGCGCCGAGTGCGTGGAGGTCGTGCGGGCCGAGCAGAGCGGCTACGTGCATGAGCTCAAGGCCTTCGCGGTCGGCCAGGCCTCGATGCTCCTGGGGGCCGGCCGGCGGACGGCCGAGGACGCGGTCGACCCGGCGGCCGGGATCATCATCCACCATGCCGTCGGCGATCCCGTCTCGGCCGGTAACGGGCTCGCCGAACTCCACTTCAACTCGCCATTTGCCGCGGCGGTGCCGGAGGCGGTGGCGCTCTTTCGCTCCGCGGTCACGATCGCGGCTGAGCCACCGGCGCCCCGCCCGCTCATCCTCGAACGGCTCTGAACCGTTCACCACCACGCCCAGGGCGGATTTCACCTCGTGCGGGCTCACCCCTCGCGAACCCGTATTCCACTGGCACGCGTGTTACCGCAATAAAAGCCCCCCGGCGCGAGCCGGGGGGACGGCGGCCCATTGGGCCATCCCGGTCCCCGGAAGCACAAATACCCGTTCACCACCACCGCGCCCAATCCGCGATCACCACCACTCCATCAACGGACCATCAACGGGCCTCCCGG